>JAGQOY010000361.1 GCA_020427005.1 Planctomycetales bacterium | reverse complement strand
AAGCACACGATTAAGTACTGGCCAGCGGATAAGGAACGTGGCCCCTTGCGGATTTTTGTTCGCGGCCACTACGCGCACTTTCAGGTAGGACCCTCCAAGGATGGCACATTCCTGACATTTTTTCATTCCGCTTTACGGCAGTCGAGCGATGGACTTGGATTTGGACTGTTTGCCATTGGCGAAGAAGAAGATGAGGATCGCTGGGTGCGATTCGACAACTTTCGTGTAATCAAGTACTAGAGCAAACTTCACATTGGAGTAGCGAGTTTTCGCCCATTTGATCATTGATTTCCTCGAAGACGCACGCTACACGTCCGTGCGACTCGCACTAACGTTCAATTCAAGCGGATCGAAAGGCCGTGCGGGCTTCGTTGATCCAATCTATTTGATTACCTTTAGGCTCGGTTAGCCAGTAAGCGTTTTGATCGTCAACAACGCGTAGCCGTCGGTTATGTAGCTTAGCCAGATGTTCGATTCGAGCTCGATTGGCGTACGTCATTACCAGGTAATCGTTTTCAACACGAAGGGATTTGACGAACCACAGCGACGCATCAATTCGAAGTTCCGCCAGCTGTAGCAGTCGTCTGACGAGAGAAGAAAACTTACCGAAGCGGTCGACTAGTTCGTCTCTTAGATCATCTAACTGACGAATGTCAGCAATTCGACTCAGTCTTCGATAAATGTCGATTCTGTCTCTCAGTTCCGGAACATAGTCGGTGGGTAGAAACGCTTCTATGGGCAAATCAATATCGACGTCCACAGACAACGCGGGAGGTTGATGAGTAAGTTCTCGGACAGCTGCTGCCAGCAAACTGCAGTAAAGTTCATAGCCGATGGCAGCGATATGTCCGCTTTGCTGCGTGCCGAGGAGGTTGCCTGCCCCTCGTATTTCAAGATCTCTCATGGCGATGCCGAACCCCGCACCAATTTGGCTGTATTCCTCTATCGCATGCAAACGTCTAGCGGCATCTGGGGATAAATGTTTGTGTCGTTCAATAAGTAGATAGCAGTAAGCTTGATGTTTGTATCGCCCCACGCGGCCTCGCAACTGATGCAATTCGGCCAACCCATAGCGATAGGCTTCATCAATAAAGATCGTATTTGCGTTCGGTATATCCAATCCGCTCTCGATAATTGTTGTCGCTAAAAGTATGTCGTACTTGTGATCAATGAAGTCAAGCATTACTTGTTCGAGTTCCCCTTCTGCCATTTGACCGTGGCCAATCACCAAGCTGGCTTCCGGAACGATGCGTTGAAGTCTCGCTGCAACTTCTTCAATATCTTGTACACGATTATGTACAAAATAGATCTGACCACCTCTATTCAGTTCGCGGAGCACGGCATTACGAATCACATTTTCGTCGAAGCGAATTGTGCGTGTTTCCACGGATAACCGGTCTTCAGGAGCCGTTTCCAGATTGGAGATATCGCGGACACCTACCAGTGACATATGCAGTGTTCTTGGGATAGGCGTGGCGGACAATGTCAATACATCGACGTTGGAACGTAGGTGTTTAAGTCTCTCTTTGATTTCGACGCCAAACCGTTGTTCTTCATCGATGATTAACAGCCCCAAATTGTAGAACTTGATATCGTTGGAAGCGACACGATGAGTTCCAATAACAATGTCTACGCGACCGCTAGCAATTCCTCGTGAAGTCTCTCTCTGCTGTCGAGCCGAGGCAAATCGACTTAACCGTTCGATATCGAACGGAAATTCTGCCATCCGCTGCCGAAAAGTTTTGTAGTGTTGTTCTGCAAGCACTGTGGTTGGAACCAAAACGGCTACTTGGTAGCCGTTATCGACGGCTTTAAATGCCGCCCGCATGGCGACTTCAGTTTTTCCAAACCCCACATCTCCGCAGATCAATCGATCCATGGGCCGAGAAACGATCATGTCGTCTTTGACCGACGCGATCGCTGAAAGTTGGTCAGGAGTTTCAACATAGGAAAAGGATGCATCAAACTGGTTTTGCCAGATCGAATCCTGCGAATAGCAAATCCCCGGTTGGCTGCGGCGACGAGCCTGCAGTTCAAGCAACTCGACGGCCATATCTTTTACGGCTCGCTCGGCTGCTTTCTTTTGTCGTGCCCAGGACTGGCCGCCAATCTTGGCTAACTTAGGGCGACTTTTCGTTCCGCCGACGTAACGCTGCACTAATTCAATCTTGGAACTGGGAACGTACAGTTTGGTACCAGCGTCGAATTCGATAACCAGATGTTCTAATTTCTGGCAATTCTTTTCAAGCAATTCTGTACCGCGATAGACGCCAATTCCGTGGGATAGGTGTACCACCAAATCTCCGGGCCGCAAATCGAGAAAACTATCGATAGGCTTGCTACGTGTACGCTTGGCAGTTCGCCGCACATGGGATCGGCGCAGGAGACCGTTGGCGGTCAAAACCATTGGACCATCGGGTTGAAGCTCAAATCCGCCTTGCAATGAGGAAACAAAAATGCGTAATCGGTCCTCCTTAGTGGACGTGGCGGCGGCTAAGAGTTCGGAAAGACGCTCTTGTTCTCCCTCGTTCATGGCTGCAACCAGAACTTGTCGCTGGCCTGCATGATAATCAATATCTGCAGCCAGACGCTCTAAATCCCCGCCGACTCTTTCAACACTACCAATCGGAAGCGAAATCAGGTTGCCGACAAATCCTTCACTGCTTAATTGGTAAGTGAACACTCGATTCAATGCTGCCAACCGCGAGAGAAGATCCTCTACAGATAGAAAGCGATCAGGAAATGGAATGCGATGTAGAAAAGCGTTTGCAGCGGTCTGGATGGAAGGTAGCTCGTGGATTACGACCACGGCCTCTGACGGCAGAAAGTCAATTAAAGAACCGTCTTGGGCGATGCTACTACGCACGGCCAATAATTGCAGAATCCGACGTTGCTCGATGCTTCGCTGCGTGGCTACATCGAAAGTGCGCAGAGATTCTATTTCATCGTCAAAAAGCTCGATGCGTGTGGGCAGCGGTTCATCGGGAGGGTAGATATCGAGAATACCTCCACGGAACGCGAATTCTCCTGGCAGTTGTACCGAGTTGGTGGCCGTATATCCTGACTCAACAAGCCAAAGCCGCAATCTGTTGATGTCAATTCTTGATCCAGTCTGCAAGAATTGCTTTTCGCACTCGAGCGACTGCGGGCTGGGAACGCTCTGCATGAGTGCAGGCAATGTAGTAGCAATAATAGGTGCACCAACCACAGCCCCTTTCTCCGCATGACCATGGAGCCTACTAAGAACGTGCAAGCGTTGGGCAGTTTCCTGATGAGTGAGGGACTCCAATTCCGTGTCTTCCGTACCGGGCGGAAAAAGTTCAGTTGGGCGGGACTGGAGTTCCGCCACTTCCGCAGCAACCGATTCGGCTTCGGCTAGTTGAGGCAAAACTATTAGAATTGGTATAGACGTAAATCTCTTGGCAATTGCCGCTACGCATGGGGCAACTGCCCCCGGCCAGACGTTTTCGATAGATACAACATGATGCGACGACAGCTCACGTTCAATGTCGGTTAGAGCGGTCAGTTGCGATGCTTGTTCCACAACAGCAGACAGCGACAACTGCTCACGGTCCGGACGATTCGCTTTTTTCACAGTCAGGACAGCGCGGCGCGACGTCATGAACTTCCCCATTGGTTCTTATTGGCCGTCAGCAAGAAGAAACTAATCTATTGGAAGATTTTAGAGTTGTTTAGACGTTCGATATAGGGGAATTGTAGCTAGCGAACGAGGCGATTATTAGTAGTAAGGCCGTAGATAACGGCCTTCCGGCAGTTTGATTGCTTTATCCATGCTGCGCCGGCCGTCGGTACCAAGGGAGCTCAGCTCAACTTATGTACCAATCGACCAACGCCCCAAAACGCATCACCCAACACCATCAAGTCTTGCTAGTTGGCAATACAATACAAGGTAGAATTAGAGCGCAATAGTATGGCTCCATCACTGATTGCCGGAGTCGCACCAAAGATCTCGCCTGGGCGGCCAAGTTTGTTAGTACCAAGTTGTTTAAGCTCATCGCCTTCCAGATCACACA
>JAGQOY010000360.1 GCA_020427005.1 Planctomycetales bacterium | reverse complement strand
CAGAACGATGAACGCAAACGAAATCGCCTTCGGAATTGAATTCGAAACCACCCTCCCAAGCACCGACAACACACCGATCGGACCCTACCACAGCGGATACCAAGTACCCTGGCTGCCAACCGGATGGAAAGCAGAACGCGACGGAAGCATCCGACCCGAGAACACCTCTCGCAAAGGATGCGAGTTTGTAAGCCCAATACTCAAAGGGGTTGAAGGCGTACACCAGATCGAGAACGCGATCGACCAGATCAACGCTCGCGGGGGCCGGGTGAGTTCGAGCTGCGGCCTGCATTATGTGCTGTTTGAAGTTATGCGGAGTTTGTTGATTGGAACGATGGTTGTTGGCTGATTTCCAAGGCATTTCGATGAACACGATTCTTTCGACTGAACATAATCTTCGAACCTGGGCTCCGAGTTGGCAGTTGCACTTCATTCCCACTACTTGGAGCCATTGATGGAAGAACGATCGCTTACAACGCTGATTGATGATGCGTTGGAACATCTGAAGAACGCGGGGTATACGTCTGGTACTGTGCGGCATTATCGCGGATGGTGGAATGGGCTTATTGCTTTTGCAGAAGCGAATGAGTGGCCGATGTGCTTCACCACTGCACTTGTAGATTCTTATTTGGAGACCCGTGGGATTACCGATGCCCCAGGCGAATCGCTGCGTTCGAATCAGCGGCAGGTGCGGCTCGCGATGCGTGTATTGAAAGAGTTTGCGTTGCACGGTGTTGTCGGTCGACGCCGGCATGCGACTTTGTCGCCGTTTCATCAACATTGGAGACAGTATTTGGACAGCTATATCGCATCGTGTAGCGAGGGACGTCGGTCGCCGCTGCGGTGTCTTCATCACCGCGTTTTGATGCTGCATCATTTCTTTCACTTCTTGGACTCGCGTAATATTTCAGAGTTGCGACAGATTAAGGCTGCGACACTGGAGGCCTTTGTTGCCAAGCAGACGCACCTTCGTCCGCGAACCATGAGCACTCAGTTGTCTCACCTTCGCTCATTCTTGAACCATCTGTGCGTGACAGGAGAGGTTGAGCCGAAGCTCGTTGATCAAGTCCCCAAGATTCGCACTTATCGTGACGACCGCCTGCCAACGGTTTGGTCTCATGATGATGTGGAGCGACTGTTAACGGCAGTTGACCGCGCATCGCCGGTGGGCAAGCGGGACTACGCGATATTAATCTTGGCCGCTCGACTAGGATTGAGAGCCGGCGACATTCGCACGCTGCGGCTAGACGATATTGATTGGGACAATAACTCGATTCATATCGTGCAAGGCAAGACCGGTCAGTGGCTCGATCAGCCATTTCCACCGGAAGTCGGCGAGGCACTGATTGATTACTTGAAGAACGCGCGACCATCCTCCAAGTTTCGAGAGGTGTTTCTTCGCGTACATGCGCCTCACGAACCTGTAAGTGCGCGGAACGCTTTCTATGATTTAGTGGCCCGCTACCGACGGTTAGCTGGATTGAAGTTACCGCGCGAGAGTCGTAAGGGGCTCCATGCGTTAAGGCATTCTTTGGCAAGCCGCATGCTTCAAGCCAAGATTCCAATCGATACCATTGCTGGAACGCTCGGCCATGCATCACCCGAGACCACTCGCGCGTATTTGCGTGTTGATATTGAGTCGCTGCGCCGCGTATCCATCGATCCCATGGAGGACTATACCAATGATGCAGTATAGTTCTAAGTGGGCTCACGTGTTCGAAGCGTTTGTCGAGCTGAAGCTGGCCTCCGGCTATCGTTATACTTCGGAACAGCAACAGCTCAAGAGGTTTGATCGCTTTCTCGCGACTCAATGTATATCGTTGGAAGATATAACTCGGGATGTCGTTGATGCATGGACTGCCAAGCGTTCTCATGAACGTCCTCGAACGCATCGAACACGCTTGTCGCTGTCCATGCAGTTTCTGAAGTATGCGAGATCGCGCGGTGTTAATACATACATTCCAGACTCGCGATTGTCTGCGATTCGGCGTACCGATTTCTTGCCCTATATTTTCACGCATGAACAGGTGAGAGACTTGCTTAAAGCTGCGGATCAACTCCCGGCTGACTCGCGGTCTCCAGAGCGGCATGTTGTAATGCCAGTCTTGTTTCGAATCCTTTGCTGCTGTGGACTCCGAGTTAGCGAAGCGGTAAAGTTGAAGTACGGCGACGTGAACTTGGTCGACGGAACCCTGCGCATCAACGACACCAAGTTTCGAAAGGATCGATTGGTTCCGCTGTCGAAGACGATTCATGGCCAACTTGTCGACTATTGTTCGTCGATGAAGTTGCAAGCCACTGATGAGCCACTGTTTCCAACGGCGGCGGGTAAGTGTTACGATACCGGCACGATCTATCAGACATTCCGAAGGCTCCTTCGCGCGATTGGAATTCACCACGGTGGCCGCGGATGCGGGCCAAGGCTCCATGATCTGCGCCACACGTTTGCCGTTCACTGTTTGGAGCGGTGGTATCGTAATGGCGATGATTTGAACGCGTGTTTGCCGCTGCTGGTTGTCTACATGGGACACCAGACCTTGCTTGGGACGCAGCGCTACTTGCAGCTTACGCCTCGTATTTTCCCAGAAGTCAACCAGAAGCTTGAAGCATTGTTTCATGATTGCACCTCAACGGAGGTGGCATCATGAAGCCCACTGACTTTGCAATTCACCTGAGTTCTTACTTGGGTGATTATCTTCCGAATCAACGGAATGTCAGCCCCAATACCATCAAGTCTTACCGGGATACGTTCTCGCTGTTGATCCGTTACTGCAATGACGTCAAGAGCATTAAGCCCGAGAGACTGAATCTCGATGCGATTGAACCGGAGGTTGTCACTGCGTTTCTCGCGCACCTCGAGCAAGAACGCGGATGCAAGTCGCGCACTCGCAATCAGCGTTTGGCCGCGATTCATGCGTTCTTTCGGTACCTGCAGTCTGAATTGCCAGAACGAATGGTCTGGTGTCAGCGAATCATGTCGATACCATTTCATCGATGTGAGAAACGTTCGATACCGTATCTGACGGTCACCGAAATTGAGTTGCTGTTCGCTCAGCCAGACTTGGCCACTGGTGCTGGTCGCCGTGACGCGTTGATGCTGCGTGTCCTCTACGACACTGGCGCGCGTGTTCAAGAGCTTTGTGATTTGAGATTGCGCGATGTGCGACTTGATACGCCGCCAAGTATTCAACTGACCGGCAAGGGACGCAAGACGCGAATTGTGCCATTGATGAAGGGCACTCTGGAGTTGCTTAAACCGTACATCAGCCAAGCGCGAGATGGCATCAACAATTCCGAACCCCTTTTCATGAATCGTTCCGGACATCGATTCACCAGATCCGGCGTCACGTATTTGATTGATAAGTACTGCGCAATGGCCCGAAGCGCTAACTCTGGTTTTACCAAGGATGTGAGCCCCCACGTTTTTCGTCACTCCAAAGCGATGCACCTGCTTCAGTCGGGCAACTCGCTTTCGGTGATTCAGGCTATCCTCGGACACGTCGATATTAAGACCGTTGGAATCTATGCCAGCGCGGACCTCGAGATGAAACGGAAAGCCATGGAACGCACTGAACCCAGCTCTCCGAAGTCGCAAGTACCTTCGTGGCAGCGCGACCAAAGCCTGATGGCTTGGCTCAAGAACCTCTGAAGACCCGGATGTTATGTGGAGTATCGAGACCATTTGATGAACGTAATCGCTAGTTTTGGAGAATTGACAGTGCATAAAAGCCGTCAGCACATAATGCAGGTTATGGAGAGCTCTCCATAACCTGCACATAACGGTTAGCTGGAACGGAGACGCAGCCGCCTTGGCAAGATTGATCTCCTTGGTCGGCAATCACGAACGAGCGATCTACGCTTCGACCGGAACCCGCAAACGCGAACAGATGATGTACGCCAAGCGAATCAAACAATACGGAAACAAAGACAACGCCAAGAGCCGATGCGAATCGGATCGCTACCACCTGCTGAACCTGACCCACCTGACCCGCGGCAAGAATCGAATCGAATTCCGAGCCTTCGGTGGAACGCTCAACAAGACCAAGGTGGTCGGATACCTGATGATG
>JAGQOY010000359.1 GCA_020427005.1 Planctomycetales bacterium | reverse complement strand
TGGAACGACTGTATTCAATTTGTCATTTATGTCTTAGGCGGCATAGCAGCTGTCTTCGTCATTGCAAACCAAATCCCAGGCTCTTGGGGCGCGCTTGTCGAGTTCATTCAACAACACAATAAACTGCAGCTGTTTGAGTTTTGGCCGTCTAGTAATGATGCGGCCGCGGAAGTGGCTCCAAGTCTATTTGGACGTTGGTTAATTAGCGATACTCACGGATTTTGGGCCAGCCTGATCGGCGGAGCGTTTCTAACTATTGGAACTCATGGTACAGATCAAATGATGGTCCAGCGGTACCTGAGTGCCAGATCACAATCCGATGCCGCTTGGGCCCTCGGGCTCAGTGGTTTCGTCGTGTGCCTGCAGTTTGCACTATTCTTGTTCATCGGAGTCGAGTTAGCTGCCTTCTTTTCTTTTCATCCTGAAATAGAGTTAGGTAGACCTGATGAAATATTCGCCCAATTCATTGTGGATTGGTTTCCTGCCAACACTGGCTTAATAGGTCTGCTTCTGGCAGCCATTTTGGCCGCAGCCATGTCAACTCTGTCGAGTAGCCTAAACTCCTCAGCATCTGCCCTCATGAACGATATCTATTTGCCACGATTGAAAGCCCAAGGAAAAGAACCGACGACCGCCAAGCTGCTGGCTGTCAGTCGCCGTTTAGCGGTCGGCTTTGGTTTACTCCAGATTGCCATTGGCATCGCAGCCCAGAGTCTGGACCGCACAGTCGTGGCTAGCGCCCTAACGATTGCCGGTTTTAGTAGTGGTCTTTTGCTCGGAGCTTTCTCTTTGGCACTATTTGTTCGACGGGCTCAGGCCGCGCATGTACTTCTTGGCATGCTTTGTGGACTAGCAATGCTGCTCGCCGTACATTTTCTCCTTCCCTATTGGCAATGGCGAGTTGCTTACCAATGGTATGCGCTAATAGGTATGACCATCACTCTGGTGTGCGGAATACTCGCCAGCTATGCATTCCCGAAATCCACTCGACAAAATCAGACTGCCAACGAAGCACCATAATATCGACGCGTGGTGAATTTTTCGCTCACGGAAGCTGCCCAGCACAATAGGGCCTTGCATTTTTTGGTCTGCGCTGGTTCGGCCCTCGCCTCGTTGTCGCTCGCCCGCAAACTTCTTCGCATGTTCGGAATGGGGGTAAGGCCCCATGCCGACACAGCGCCCGTATCTTAAACCCAAAGCAATGCCTCAGCTTAAAAGTCGGCTCAGTCCCGCCTATCCCAATGTCCTGCTCGGCTCGCACGATATACTCTGTTATCCTATTAGGCTGCCCTTTGGCAAGATTCGCTGTGCGGCGAGTCAACTGCCTTGTAAAAGTCGTGATGATGTATTGAGGTTTGCTGTGAAAAAACTATTGGTCCATTCGCTTCCTTTCTATGTTTCGTTTTGGGCCTTTGGATACGTCTACTTCGCGACATGGAACGTGATAGCCGATACCAGACCTCCATTGACGCTCACTGCAGACCTTGAGTCTCGAATTGAATCTTTAGTAACGGAAGCCATTGAGAACAAACAATTACCGGGTTGCGTCATTTGTGCCGGCACATCTCGCTCGGTGGATTTTGCCCGTGCATACGGCAACCGCGATTTGCAACCTACTACCGTGCCCATGTCAACGGACACTGTTTTTGACATGGCCTCTATTACTAAGCCAGTCGCCACGGCTACATCGATTATGAAGTTGATCGAGCAAGGACAGCTGAGGCTAGGAAATAAGGTAGTTGACTTCTTTCCTCAGTTTGCTTCGCACGGAAAGGAAGCTATCATCATCCGCGACTTGCTTATTCATCAAAGTGGTCTAATACCGGATAACGCACTAGCAGATTACGAACAAGGTCCAGATGTCGCTTGGCAAAAGATCTGTGAACTCGAGCTGGTCGCTCCAGTTGGATCTACTTTCAAATATTCGGACGTCAATTTCATCGTGTTGGGTAAGATTGTCGAGCATATTTCCGGTCAGGACCTTAATGTCTTTTCGCAGCAACAGATTTTTAAGCCTCTAGGCATGCTGGAGACCGGCTTCTTGCCTAACAAGGAACTACGTTTGCGTGCGGCACCTACCGAACAGCGCGGCGGTCAGTGGATTCGTGGTGAGGTTCACGATCCACGCGCTTTCGCCCTGGGTGGAGTAGCTGGTCACGCAGGCCTATTCTCCACCGCCGCAGACCTTTCAATTTACGCTCGCATGATGCTTAACCAAGGGGCAGGGCAGGCAGAAAACGATACACCTCCGCAGTCTATCCTGAGCCCCAACACTGTTCGCTTGATGACAGCAGAAAATACCGTCTCTAGCGGTATCCGGGGACTTGGCTGGGATAAGCAGACTGGTTATTCCAGCAACAAGGGTGATCTACTTTCCGGACGTGCCTTTGGCCACGGCGGATTCACGGGGACAGTTCTTTGGATGGACCCTGACCTAGATCTTTTTTTTATATTCCTAAGCAATCGAGTACACCCAGACGGGACCGGAAGCGTCAACACGCTCGCCGGTAGAATACTCAACGTAGTCGCCTCTGCGCGCAGTCAGCAATTACAGGAATTAACGTCCAAAAGTCATACGAACAATTCATCGCAGGTACTGACCGGCATCGACGTACTGAAGAGGGATGCATTCAGACAACTTGAAGGTCTTAAAGTCGGTTTGATTACGAATCATACCGGACGCACTTTGGAAGGGCATTCAACGATAGAGACATTCCTGCGAGCACCTCAGGTTGAACTTGTCGCACTCTTCAGCCCTGAACATGGCCTGGAAGGCAAGCTTGACATCTCTAAGATCTCTGACTCTCAGGATGCCGGCAGTGGCCTACGTATCTTTAGCCTTTATGGTGAAACGCGGCGGCCAACGTCTGACATGCTTAGCCACATGGACGCATTGGTATTTGACATTCAGGATATCGGCACGCGTTTCTATACATACATTTCCACCATGGGCGAAGCCATGCAAGCGGCGGCCGACAACCAAAAGAAATTCATCGTTTTAGACCGCCCCAATCCTCTTGGAGGGCTAACGATTTCGGGACCCATGCTGGATAAGGGGAAAGAATCCTTTGTGGCCTTCCACAACATTCCCGTGCAACATGGGATGACCGTTGGCGAACTAGCCAGATTATTTCAAGCTGAATTGAACTTGAATCTGAATCTCGAGGTGATCCCATGTGAAGCCTGGAATCGAGAGCAGCTATGGGATCAAACAGGATTAACCTGGGTCAATCCGTCACCCAATATGCGTTGCTTGACCCAAGCCATTCTTTATCCGGGAATTGGGCTGCTAGAAACCACGAATGTATCTGTCGGCCGAGGTACGGATACACCATTCGAGATCATTGGTGCTCCATGGCTAAAAGCTCGTGAGCTAGCAACAACGCTCAACGCATTGGATTTGCCAGGTGTAAGATTTGTTCCAGTAGAATTCATACCCAGTAGCAGCAAATTTGAAAACCAGCTCTGCCATGGAATCAACATCATTATTACGAACCGAGCGGCTTACCAATCCGTCCCGGTAGGACTTCAACTGGCATATCAGTTGCACCGGCTACATCCCGATGATTGGGAAATCAAAAACTACATCCGATTGATGGGTTGCGATGAGTTGCTCACTCAACTTCAAGCTGGTGCTAGCCCTGAAAAGCTGGTGGAAATTGCAACCCAACACGTCGGAAATTTTCGTGCTCGCCGGCAGCCTCATCTGCTGTACTAGTATCCCTGAAGTCAATTACACTTCCATGATTGCAAAGCGTCTTGCTAACTGAAGGTCGGCTCATGAATTTGCACTGCATTTTACCAGTACTGATTCTGTTTGGTTTGCTTACCGACATCCCGAATGCTCGTTTGGCTGCGCAAACTTCCGATGCACCCCAGAATTTACATTTGTTTTTGTTAATTGGGCAATCCAACATGGCTGGCCGCGGCACTATTGAAGATGTCGACCGGCAAGTCAACTCGCGGGTGTTGATGCTTGATCAAAATCTGGATTGGGTACCGGCAGTTGACCCACTGCATTTTGACAAGCCGACTATAGTGGGCGTTGGGCTGGGCAGGACTTTTGCACTTCGTTATGCCGACGATCATCCGGAGGTTGTCGT
>JAGQOY010000035.1 GCA_020427005.1 Planctomycetales bacterium | reverse complement strand
CTTCAAACTACGCCGATCCAGCAGTGATGCCCCATTACCCATCTTCCCCAGCGCGCACCTTTCGCGAATCCCACCGGCTTGTCCGGTGGATCGTTAGGCTTCAAACTACGCAGACCCAGCAGGGATGCCCCCCATCCCCCTTTGCGCTCTCTCAGCTACCAATCGAGGCCAATGTCGCCGAGTTCCCGGCGGAGTTTGGTGAGATTCCAGATATTGATTTTGCTTTGTCCGGCAAGGATGATCTTTGATCCATCGCGCGAAAAAACTGGCACGCCGTTAAACCCTTTGGGCGACTCGAGCACGGCAATTTCCTGGCCGGTTGCCACGCTTACCAACCGAGGCTGAAAAGTCGTGCGAAAAAGCAACATTAGGCTACTATCAGGACTGAATACGACTCGCTCGTCATTCCCTTGGTAGTCTCCTCGTTCGATGATTTTCGGAGTCCAAGTGGCAGTATCCCAAATATAATCGGCTTCGAGGCTGGAATAGGCCAACCACTTTCCGTCAGGGCTAAAACTAGTCCAGCCATTTTTTGCTTTGGGCATCAAATCTTGAAGAAGCTTGCCAGTAGTTGCGTCCCACAACTTGACGCCTTGGCCGTGCCAAGTCGTTGTGACTAAGTATCTCGCATCGGGAGATATCTCAAGTCGGCTAATATTGTGGTGCTTGCCTGTCTCTATGGTTTGCTGATCGTCTAGGTTATATACCAAAGCGCTTTCGACAGTGAGTGTTGCAAGCCACTTTCCAGAATGATCCATGGACAAATGGTTTGTTCGATTCAGAGGTCGCTTGGCTGGTAGGTGGCTCATAACTTGAGCCTCGCCCAACTCAACCTTTGGCATTGCACTATCTGTGCTAATGGAAACTGTCCTGGTGGTAGTAGGTTGGTTACCGATCGAAGCTATGTAAAGCAAATCGCCGGACGGTGAAAAGGCCAGGCCTGAGTTTCTTTGACCGACACGAACAAGCAATTGCTGATGTTCTAGGTCCCAAAATTCGACGCCTGCTTCACTGGCCAAAGCATAGATATTGGAATGTTTTGGATGTTCAACGAGGGACCAATAGTCAATATCTTCATCCATGGTCGTTATCTCCGTTAATGGAGTGCCGTCCGAGTACTCCCATACTTCGTGGCTGCGGAATGGAACACTGAGTCCGATACGTCGGGAGGAGGTGGACAGACTATGGACATCGAATTCGTCGAAGTTCAAGACTGCTTCAGTATTACCTGGTTGATGCGCGGCCCGATTACCACCCCAGGCCGAAACAAAGGCTACGCTTCCAGTTTGGTTCAACCACAAGTGACTTATCCGATTGCGGTGCTTACCCAGTTTTTCAAAACTCGATGAGAAACTCGGGGAGTGAATCAGAGAGCCATCGTGATCGCTAACATAAATACCGCCCGAAGGAGTCCAAGCAAACGTCGAGATAATGTCCAAGGGGACTGAGATTTCGTCGACCAGCAGCCCTTCTTGATTAACAATTCGAATGTGATTACCCATACAGAATGCGAAATTTCCCTCAGGTGTTACGATGAGTTGATCGGGCTCATGTCCTAACGCGATGCTGTTTAATCTTTGACCCGTTGTAAGAGAATATGTATCCAAATTTCCACTCAATCGGCATATGTAGACTAATTCTTGGCGAGGGTGAAACGCGAGTCGGCAACCGCGCAGGTCGGAGTCAAGATTCAGAACCTGTTTACCGGAAGCAAGTTCCCAGGCGAGTAGTTTGGCGGGAGTGGCTGGAGACTGGTTGTTGTATCGAGCTATTATGAAGCGGTCGCTCGGATCAAACCATATTGACCAAACTTGTTCCTCTAGTCCTAGTAACGTCTGAACGTTCTTGCCTGTTTCTACATCGTTGATTAGTAATCGCCCCTTATTGTCTCCCCAGGCAATGAGTTTGCCGGAGTGGTTCATGGCAGAAGGAGTATTAGTATTGTTTGGCCAGGATCGTAATTCATGTACATCCACTAAGGGCATGGCGGCAATCGCAATATTTCGAAGTCGAAGTCTTTGCTTAGCTACTTCGTCGATACTCCATTGCAGTTCGCCCAATAATTGAACAGCATTGCTGATTTGCTTTAAGGTTTCGTATCGTTGGCCCACACGGCGACTCCAACGACTGGCTCGCGCGTGTCCCACATACGATTCGTATAACGAACGACTGGAACGCAGGTTGGCTTCCGTAGCAGCGATTTGAGCGGCGACGACGCGCGAGTTCTCCGCCATCAGCTCACTTGCATGCTGATCTGCTTGAATCGCATATCCGAGGGCAGCGAGCGGGATCAACATGGCAATCAGACCAATGCATCCTAGCAACATCGCATAGCTTGGATTTCGCCTTAGCCATCGAACGGATCTTTCAATGGTTGATGCTCGATTCGAAAGAAGAGGACGGTCCGTGAGGAAGCGATCCAAATCATCCACCAATTGATTTGCCGATTGATAACGCGAAGCTGGCTCATGCGCAGTAGCTTTGAGGATAATTGTCTCAAGATCACGTGGTATGGTGGGTTGGATTCTGCGGGGCTGTACCGGTTCACTGTGGGAGATCTGGTGAATTAATCGTGCGCGGTCGCTTTCATCAAACGCGTATTTTAAAGTGCACATTTCATATAACGTTAAACCTAGACTGTAGATATCACTCCTGGCGTCAGCAGCCATAGAAAACCTCTCGGGAGCCATATAGCGTAGGGTCCCAACAATATCACCCGAGTGTGTTAAGTTTTCACTATCATCTTTGGCTAGTCCAAAATCTGAGACCCAGATGACTCCATCTGTGTCCAGCAATAGATTGGATGGCTTGATATCGCGATGAAGAACGCCATGCGCGTGAGCAAATGCGAGTGCTTCGGCTACTTGCAAGCAGCCACGAGCAACGCGACGAAAGTATTCACTTGTTAGCTGGGCTCCAGACCAACTAAGTTTGGGATTATGGAGATCGACTGCATCAATGCGGAACGTGGTACTGGTGGCCGAATCATTTCCATTTAGATCGGAGGGCGTTTCAGTTATGGCCTCCGCTGAAACTCCCGATTCAGATACTAACGATTGTGTAGAGGCGCTTAGATTGCTCGGTAGCGCAGTCTGTAACGGCGAAACACCGTCTTGTAGACTCCGCAATTCGTCCAGTACTACGTCTAGGTTTTGGCCGTCTATGAGTTGCATAGCGTAAAAATGCACACCCTCTTCGTCTCCAATCTCAAACACAGGGACAATATTGGTGTGATGCAATTGGCCTGCGGCGCGGGCTTCTCGTAGAAAACGTTTTGCATACTCGCTCTGTTTGCCTGAATTGGGCAAAACTTTTAAGGCAACGCGACGTCGCAGAGTTACATGTTCTGCCTCGTAGACAATTCCCATTCCACCTCGGCCCAGTTCGCGCAAAATGCGATAATCCCCCAAGTTTTCAGGTTGATTGAAATCGATTTGAGGCAAACGGCGGTGGCGGGCGTGATCGTAATTCTCGAGTGACGCGAGTGTGGGAAATAAGGCAGCAATTTCATCTGCCAAGTGAGGATACCGACGTTGGTACTCGCGCAGCGAAGGTCGCCCGCCAGCCCGCAACCTTTCTAAGAACTCCTCTGCTACAGCATCTAGAAGAGCTGATTGTGATACCTGGTTTGAGTCGTCGGAATGCATGGTAATACTTATTCGCTAGTCGACTTCGTCACGACTTCATTTGACTAATACTAGACGAGTTCATCCATTAAAAGTTTCAGTCGACGAATAGCCCGAATATAGCGATTGCTAGCGGCAGCAGGAGTAATATCTAAAAGTCGAGCCACTTCATTATTGGAGAGTTGTTCGAAATGTCGAAGCGCTAGTACTTCGCGATCCACAGAGTCCATGTGGCTCAATGCGAGCTCGATTCGTCGACGGTTTTCTTCTCGCATCGCCGCCCCACTCGGGCTCGTTAGTTGACCCAGCAATTGTGCGGCCAACACGATTGAAGTGCCCTGCTGAGGAGCCGTTTGATATAGTGAGACATCCCGCGTTGCATCGCGTGCTAGTGCCCCCAGGTGGAAACGATGCATTTGGGTCAGCTTCTGAAGCACAATGAAACGCAACCATAGAAAGAAGGGGATGGTTTCAACCTGACTACGAAAATCCCCAATACGTTTGGTGGCCTCCAAGAATCCTTCTTGCAGGACATCAGCGGCATCCAAACGCGAGACAAGTCTGGGATCCATACGAAATCGAACAATGCGTTCCAGCCTGTCTTGGTATTTTAACATTAGCTGACCGAGAGATTGAGGATCTCCCGATTCAATTAGATTGCGTTGAAGAGTTTCAGTATCGTGCATATGCTGTCTGCCAAAAAAACCGGCCACACCTGCGAATGAGTGCTCTTTGACAATTAAGGCCTAGTCCAACGCCCGCAATGCAGGAAAACGTATGGTGCACCGGATCATCGGTACCGGTACTTGAGATACCACGAGCCCATATGCTGCAAAAAAACAATTGATTTTATTGATCGTGCATCGGCTCATAAAGGCTCTCAAGCGACTGCTTCAATTGCCAAGGGTACCCGTGATTGTAGCCTGTTGATTTTCACCGTGGCATTAAATGCCGTTATCGTGCTTCCTCGTATCCCCAGATAGGTTCAGCGACTTGCGCAAGACCTTCCTCTGAATGCCTACTGTGCTTTCCCTGCCAGCGAGGGATTAGCATCGGAGTATTTGCGCGGTATTCGCGATACACATGGCCATGATAGTCAATTAGATCTCTTTCTTCCCAGCGAATAGCCAACAAGATATATCCGGCAGTGGCCAACGCAAACAAGAGATGAGTAACAGTCATGGTTGGCGTCGCCCAAGCTAATAACAGCCAGCCTACATAAAGTGGATGGCGTACATACTTGTACGGCCCCGGAACCTTGAATTGCAGCGGCGAGTACTCCTGATCACGAAAGGCCAGCCAGACTTGCCGTAGGCCAAAAAGATCGAAGTGATTGAGAGCAAAGGTTGAACCCACGAGAATCGCCCATCCCAGAGCGTACAGCGTCCATAGCGCACTCTGAGCATAAACATTCGTTACAGTCCAAATGATTCCGCCGGTCGGTTGCCAGAATAACATCAAGATAAACATGGCAATTCCAGAAGCCAGTACGTACGTGCTGCGTTCAGTCGACTTGGGGATAATTGCAGTCCACCAAGCCTTGAATTTGGGGCGTGCCATGACGCTATGCTGAATTCCAAAAAGCAGAAATAGCAGTCCATTGACAGCTAATGCAGGCAACAAAGGCTGCGATGGGCTGGAATCTATGGCATTAGGGACCAAGAATCCTCCCAACCAAGGGACCATATACAGCAGACTAGCCAGTCCAATTGCGTAGGAAATCAAGCCGTATCCCAGTATTAGCGTGCGTTTCATGATTCTATTTCCAGCCTATTTTAGATTTTGACAACAATTCGCCTAATGTCACATGGCCATACATTCCTTACTGCGACGCGTTCCAAAATTACACAAGTGTCGAAAATTTTTTTCTACTCCCCGGTCTAAAGGCACGTTCTGTATGCCTTGGCTCAGCGTTTCTATTTTTGGGGAATTCTAAGCTATCCATTGACAAGTCTTGTCGCAAATCTATACTTAACCTTTAAGTTAATTAACTAGTTGGTTAAGTAAGGTTTGCCTATGACAGATCAACTGAGTGTGCAATTTGCAGCGTTGGCAGATCCAACTCGGCGAGCCATGCTTCGAAGGCTCGCAGAAGGGCAAGCCAGCGTGTCGGAAATTGCCAAGCCGTTTTTAGAAGAGATGAGCCTGCCAGCAGTGACCAAACATTTAAAGGTCCTCGAGAGAGCCGGCATGCTTACGAAAACCCAAGATGCTCAGCGGCGTTTGTGTCAACTCGAGCCATCCGGATTTAAGGAAATCGTCGACTTTTTAGAACTCTATCGTCACATGATGGAGGAAAGTCTCGACCGCTTGGATGCCTATTTAAAATCCGTTACTTCCAAACGTAGTGCCAAAAAAGATAAACATCAAAAAGGAAAACAAGCTGATGGTTGCCAGAAATAATCCGCGCGAGATTTATCTAGTTCGTGAATACGATGCCCCCATCGATGCGGTATGGGAGGCCTGGACTGACGTTGAGCAAGTTGCCAAGTGGTGGGGCCCTAGAGGTTTTACTTTGACCACTCATAGTAAAGACCTGCGGCCTGGTGGAATCTGGCATTACACTATGCATGGACCGGATGGAGTTGACTATCCGAACAAAACACTCTACCACGAAGTCGTTGAGCGCGAAAAGTTAGTCTACGATCACGGAGGCTACGATGACCGGCCGCCATTGTTCCGCGTTACGGTGAATTTCTCAGAGGTGGATGGAAAAACAAACATGGAGATGTCCATGGTTTTGCCGACAGCGGAGGAAGCCGAGGCCACTCGCAAGTTCATCAAGGAGGTGGGAGGATTTTCAACTTGGGATCGATTGGCCGAGTACTTGAGTGAGACCGAAAATGGAAAAAACTGTTTTGTAATCAATCGAAGTTTTGAGGCTCCGATCGAACAGGTCTTTGAGATGTGGACCAATCCGGAGCATCTTGCAAACTGGTTACCACCGTCCGGAATGAAGATGACATGGTTGCGCAAAGAGTTGTTTGAGAATGGCAGCTGCTTTTTTTCCATGAGCAACGGCGAGGATTTCACCTTATATGCTCAGTTTCAGTTTGTGGAGATTAATCAACCAAATCGAGTTGTTTATCTCCAACGATTTTGCGATGCAAATGAGAATATTACTTGCCACCCAGCCATGGAAACGTTTCCAAGCGAATTGCGCACCACCGTACTTCTCGCGGCAGAGTGCCAGCAGTCCACCAGGGTCACCGTTATTTCGGAAACTCTCGAGAATGTGATTGAAAGCGAGCTCGGTGCATTCCGTCAGGCTAGAACAGGAATGACTCAAGGTTGGACCGGGTCGTTTGATAAGTTGGAGGACCTGCTAAGGACAGATTCCGAAGACAATTCCTGATGTGTTCTTTCGAAGGCAATTCTCTAATAATCAATGGCTCAGTACTCCAAGCCATTGATTTGTAGACTAAATCAAACCTGTCAGCAGTCTTATTTGCGACGGGCCCGGTAGCCTGTAACAACTAGGCCTAGAATGGATATGATGCCAATCGAAGAAGGCTCAGGAACAGCAGCAACGATTGTTCCGTTCCAGTTTTCAATGCGACCACTTCCGCCCGTAGTTTGAAACGTAACGGGAATTGTTAGGGTCGTGCCGTCCCAAGTTACAAAGGAAGCGGAAGTATTCAATCCGTTGATTCCCACAAGACTGGAAGTCCCGGAGGGGGCTAGGGCTGAGACCCCAAAATCGAGAGCACCTGCTGAAAAATTCATGGTTGCACCTGTAAGTGCCACGCCGTTTTGGGCCGTTCCACTAATAATATCCAGGACTAGGTCCTTGTAGACTCCGTTGATGGTCAACACCGCTCCGCCGGCAACTTGAATAGGACCAGTGGCAGTAACACCGTAATTTCCTGCTTCTGTTCCAATTGGATTGGGAGCAGTCGTGAAGGGACCGTTGGGATTGATCTGCGCGGTGATCGAACTGCCACCTGGCGCAAACGTAAAAACTCCTCCAGTAAGATCCGCTTGAATAGTGCCTCCCCAATTTGTAACAAGGGAACCGGCCGTTTGCTGAGCGTAGGGAACTCCACCACCTGGAGCTGCGCCTCCCACTTCGCCGCTCAGGGTGATGCTGCTGGCAGCCGAATTCACATTTAATGATACAAGTGCGGCATGAACATTTGACGATTGATGCAACAACGCAATCGTGGTTATCAATAGGATTTGGCAGAAGAAACGTCGAACAATCATGATTCTGACCTTAAGTAACTCAGACTACCAAAAAGAGATTCACGCGAAAGTATAGTTACGCTACCCGCATTATCAAGAAAATTTTTTTTTGTCTTGCTTTGGCCAAGTTTTCAAGGTGAGTCATGAGACGCAGTTTCCGGGTTGATTCCCTGCCGCTCATAGGTCGCAGCTCATTAAATCAACAGGACATTTTGAACATCGGCACTATGAAGCAGCGACGCATAGTCCGTTAGTGTCCTGTCGGTTTCGTAATGATTGGTCACAGCTGACTGTCAAAGAATAACCGAGTGTAGGCCTCGCTAACGATCCATTCATTGCCGAACGCAAAATTTCCATCTAGTTAGACTTGGGTTTATTCTTTCTGCTACGAACAAGACTCGCGATAAACAATATGCCTGCCCAATTGAAACTTGGTTCTGGAACGCTGTTAGATTGGCTGATCGAGAAGTTCCAGCTTCCATTCGCAGTGAAGGTTCCTGGGTTTGAAAAACCACCTCCAATTCGGGTGAATGCGCGAATTCGGTAATTCTGTCCCGAGAATAGATCAACAGTCCCACTTTGAATGTCGGATCCTTGCTGGCTCACATCACGAGATGCGCGAAACAAGTTTCCGCTACTATCAGAAAGTTCAACAAACGAAAAGTTAAACGCTGTACCACCATTGGACAAAACGGTTCCAGTCCAGGTTGCTGTCGCATCCAGTTGATAAGAACCAGATTGATCTACGTTAAAAACTATGTCCAAACTAGCCCCGGAACTTCCGCCAATCGTACTGCCACCAGAATTGAGTACGACAATTGAAGAAATTAGACCATTGCCATCAAATTGTGGGCCACTCACCGGTACACTTGATTGGTGGCTAGCGTTTTCAGTTGCAGTTCCAATGCCAAAATTTCCTTGACTGGATACTGTCTGATCGTAATCTCCGGGAGCTGTGCTGCTATTATTGTTTGAGAAAATAGTACTGGTACTCACCGTTCGAGTACCGCTTACGAATATTAGATCTCCGCGTGCCGTGACCGCAGCTAAATGTACGATAACCATCACAAGAAGAAATCGGGTCGCAGGCATGAAAATGTGAATTTCAAGCAATTTGGCCATGGTTCACCGTTGAGTAATTCGTTTTGTCGACACAGCAAAGTCACAAGTATGGGCTGGAACTTGTCTTTTCCGAGATAATTCCAGTTGCACAGCGATGAAGCCTGAATTTCCAACAAACATTTCGTGAATGGAAAGCCCACCAGGAGTTAATGCGTATTTGGAGGCTAGGGAAGCTCAGCAATTTCAAACCTTCACATCTAAAAGTTTGAAAGCTGACTAACCGAAATTCGATTGAAATCGGTTGATGCCAATATCCTTCATTCTCTTGGGCAGCAAAAACCCAATCGAATCCAGGCCTACCGACAATTTCGTTGGCTCTCGAATTTCTATGTCGAGATGCTGGCCAATAAACTAATGAGACGCCACGCTAATTCGAGGTCGCATTCCGTGCCAAGCGAATGCCCAGGTTTCGATAGCGGCTGTTGGGTAGGGCTGAGCCGCGACAGTGAGAAAATGGATCACCCGAGAAAGTGCTAATTCCACCTCCTCGAAATGCTCGGCCGGCTGCGGTTGGGGTCGTGCTTCGAGGGTCAGTTTGATGTTCTTCGCTAAAGCTGACAGTCCAATCATCACTCCATTCCCAGACATTTCCGTGGACATCAAACAGCCCCCAGGGGTTAGGAATCAAGCTACCGCACCGAGCCGTCGCGACTCTCAAGTTGTTTGACCAGGAACCGTAGTACTCCAGGTAATGACGGTTTGAGCCAAATGAGTAGGCCGTTGACGTACCGGCGCGAGTTGCATATTCGAATTCGGCTTCGGTCGGCAGTCGATAGCCGTTAGCATCGGGAACTCGGCGCCAGTCCGGAATTGTAATCTCGCCAGAATCTGATGACAAAGTCAAGGTGCTCTCGAGCACGTAGCATGGAGTTAGGCCATGAATACGGCTCAGCGCATTGCAAAAGATCACTGCTTCGAACCAGTTCAACGATTGAGCTGGGTGTTGGGCCGTAGGGCTAATGACAGAGTCGTAGTTCCATTGATCTGCTTGAGGCAGGATGTTGTTGGCGGACTCGAATTCGCGATGATACGCGGGCGTATCCAAAATGGATTGATAGAACCCTACGCTAATCTCGCGATCAGCCCGCCACTACGGAATCGTTAGTTCAACCGGATGAGCCGTGCGGCCGCCATATTGAACTGCAGGATCGGAGCTACCCATTTCGAACGTGCCAGGTTGTATTGGTAACATTTCAAAGGGCAGCTGCAACGAATTCAACTGGGGCGAAGTGACATTCCAATTCCGATTTTCTGATAGCCAGCGGGCGGCAGATCTTAGGCCAGACGAGGCCCGCGACGTCGACTGAATTTGTGTGACCGTGGACTTTAAGGCAGATATTTCCTTCGACGTAAATTCGGTCTCATCCACAAGCCCCAGTCCCAGCAAAACGGCCATCGCCAGATCCTGGTTTTCGTGGTCACCGATGATCTTTATCAAGTTGGTGACATTGGCGTTCCAGGAGGGCAACGTATGGATAAACTCTGTCCGAAGATCTGCCTGGCTGGGAGTTGTAAGTTGCTCGGCAAGTGTGGTTGTTCCCAATTCAAGTTGCAGTACGGCTAAACGAATCTTTTCACCGGAAGTTGCATTTGAATCGAAAGCACTTTCGATCAATCTCGTCGATTTTGCGGTTTCTGAGCTTAGGGCGTAGACAATGGCAGCACAGTTTGCTCGAGTAGTAGAGATTTCGTCTAGTTGCTCCAAAACCTCATCTTGAAAATTTTCACCCAGTGCAGCTAAAGCGCAGGCCAGATTCAGTTTCTCATGAGGTGCAATGGTCTCTTCCCAAAGAGTCCGAAGTCGTTCGATTGGCCTAGGAACAGCTGTTTTGAAGTTCTCGATTAGACCAGGAAGTAATCCAAAATTAGCCAGCCCTAATTGCTTGCCCAATGTCCTTTCGATAGATAATTGTTTGTTCTCAATTTCTCGATTCCGAGTCCATAGAAGTGACGAAGAGATCGATGCTCCAATAGCTAGAGTCATCAGTAGTGCAGCTGCGATGAGTAAAGTGGCAGAAGTGAATCGATTGCGTTTGTACCATCGATAGGCATGTTGCCAATCCGAGATTGGCCGAGCCATGGTTGGATTTCCATCTAGATAGCGTTTTAGGTCGTCGGCAAACTCCTCAGCAGTTTGGTATCGATTGTTGACGTCGGACGAAATTGCCATTAGACAAACACTTTCCAAATCTCGATCGATTCGGTCGTCCAAGGCACGTGGTGGAGTGACGTCGGCAACTTTCTGCTGAATTAACATATGGATGGCTCCACGGAATGGAGTCCTACCAACCAGCATCTCATACAGTGTCAGACCTAATGCATAAACATCTGCGGAAGGTTGCAGGGTGTTGTTTGGAACAAACAGTTCAGGCGCCATATAGGTTGGCGTCCCTCGCAGAGCAAAACTACCTGAAGAAGAATCTTCCAGCTGCGTTTTGCATGCCAAGCCGAAATCCACAATTTTCGCACGCCAGCCGATCGTCCCATCATCGTTACGAGTTAGAAGAATATTTCCGGGCTTGATATCCCTATGAATGATGCCAGCCGCATGTGCTTGCTTGAGGCCTATCGCGATTTGCCTGGCCAATTCCGCTGCTCGTTGTTGTGGTAAGGCGCCGGTCCTCCGAAGAACTTCTGCTAGAGTAGAACCTCGGACGAATTCCATTACTAAGTAATCAACTCCGCATGAGTTTCCCATGTCGTAAATATGTACGAACTGCTCGCTGTTTAGGCCGGCCAGAATTCTAGATTCAATTAGCGCATGAGTTATTTCATCGGTGTTCTCTCTGCGTATTAACTTAATGGCCACATCGCGTTCGAGAGTACGATTCCAAGCTCGCACTACAATTCCGCTGCTTCCACTTCCAATGATATCACGATACTCATAATTTCCATGGATGGACTCAACAACCTCCCGAGGACTGTGCCCAAGTAAGTCGTGTGCATGGGAGTTGGCATCGTTGTCGCTGCAAACGATTGATTTATTTAGCGATGTGTCGAGAGTCGATTCGCTATCTTGCTGATTCTTGGTTGATAGACTTGCCGATGATGAGTTTTCACGGTACGGCTGCTTCAAAATCGAGAAAGTCTCAGCCACGACGGAATGCAAAGCAGAGGGGGGGTGGCAGAGAAAATCGGCGTCCGACTCGACGCTATCCAGCAGCGATTCCAATTCCGTTTTTAGTTCTTGGTCGTGACCGGCGTGTTGCTCCAAAAACCCAGCTCGATCTTTGGCTTCAAGCTTCAGGGACTCATGGAAGAGCTCTTCTAGTTGTTGCCAGCGATCTAGACTCATATAGAAGTGAACCAGAGAAACTTCACGATATGAAATGCCTTGCAAAGTACACAGGCGTTTTTCAGCCATGAACTGGGTCAAGATTCTTCAAAATTTTTTAAAGAATTGAATTATCGTCGAAGTTCTCTTGAAAGCCAAGCGCGGGCCAAAGTCCAGTCACGTTTGACAGTCGATGGCGAAACGCTCAGAATCCGAGCAGTCGTTTCATTGTCCTGCCCACCAAAGAACTTTAGTTCCACGATTTCCGCCTTGCGGGAGTCCAATTCTCGGAGCCGGTATAGCGCTTCATCCAGGGCGATAAGGTCTATGCAATCTGCATCCACTGTTGTTCCCAGAAGTATTCCCTCTGGGGCTAGAGCGGCAGCTTTGTTGACGTCTCGTTTTTGGGACTTCTTTGCCCGCGCGTAATCAATCAGAACTCGCCTCACGACACCCACGGCGGCTCGAAGTACATGATCTTCGTCTAGCCAGTCTATCAACTTTACTTCAGCTAGACGCAAATAAGCTTCATGTACCAGTTCCGTCGTCTGGTAACTATGTCCCTCGGGCTCTCGTTTCAGAGCTCTCGAAGCAATTGCACGAAAGTCTTCATAGACCTGCGGCAGTATCTCATCGAGCGTAACTCGGGAGGGGGAGGATGTCCTCGGCATGGGAGTAATCACAGGTTGCAAACACGGTTGTCAAAATTGTGAGAATTTCACTCTTTGCTTAAAGTTTCGTTGACCCCGCGCTGAGAGATTTACGCCTCTTCATTGTATCTGATGGCGCGCTTCAAGTGAATTTTTCTCGTCGTGTAGGTGCTTCAAATCATGCGATTAGTTCCCAAAACTAAGCAAAATCGTCGCATTCGTAACAGGATTTCGCAACTTGAACGGTTGGAAGTCCGCCGTTTATTAGCCCGAGACGTCGCTGGGATTTTCAATTCAGACGAAGTTTGGTCCGGCACTATTCGAGTTACTAATGATGTCGTGTTCAATCCAGGGACAAAGTTGACCATCGAACCTGGCACAATTGTCAAGTTCGATCAAGGCAAAATGCTGGATGTGCGTGGAATCCTTGACGCCATTGGTTTGGCTAGTCAGCCGATCGTTTTTACCAGCAGCCTTGATGACACCGTTGGCGAGGACTTGACAACCGATGTGGGCAATCCTCAGAGAGGCGATTGGGAGGCTCTGTATTTCAATGCCGGGGACGCAGGAGTCCAGTTGAGCCATGCCGAAGTGCGTTATGCGGGAAGGTCCAATGGCCCTACTTCAGGAAGCTTCGTAGCTGCTATCGGTTTGGCGAAGGGCGCTACTCATATCAATGACTTGCTTATCGACAATATAGCCTCCACAGGCGTCGATATAGCGGGCAGTGATCCGCAGCTAGATTCGGTTCGCGTCCAGCACGCAGGAGGAATTGCATTTCACCAGACATTACTTGCTGCACCAAAATTCTCACAACTTGTCGCAAGCGATACAGCGGGCAATCAAGTTCTGGTGGATGGTGGAAATCTAGCGGTTAGCCGAACTTGGGATTTTGGTGGATTGCCAGCCCACTTGAATACCAACCTGACAATTAGTGATAGCGCTACGTTAACGATTTTGGCCGGCAACGTAATCAAAATTCCAACAGGTGGAATCGTTAACGCGCTTAGTGGAACACTAAAAGCCCTCGGGACGGCAGCGCAACCCGTTATCTTCACATCGTTGACTGATGATACGGCGGGAGGAGATTCCAACAATGATGACTCCGCTACTGGACCTTACCCGGGTTCCTGGGAATCAATCTATCTCACTGGTCCTGGCAATGTATTGCAACACACCGAGGTGCGCTATGCCGGAGATACGGATGGTAATGGTACCGGAGGTGGACAAACACCCTCCATTCAGATCAACCAAACAAGCCTGGAGCCAGAATTACAAACGACTCTGAGCGACGTGAGCATTCGTTCTGGTTACAGCAATGGGATCAACGTGCTAAAGGGCAACCCCCATTTAAGCAACGTTCATGCCCAAGATAATTTGGGAGTGGCATTCTATTTCGAACTTGTTACTGATCCGATTGTTAGTGGACTAACTGCCAGCGGTAATAAGGGAGACGCGATTTTTGTACAGGCAGGGAATTTAACAAGCGATCGCACGTGGAATTATGGTACGCTGCCCGTGGTCCTGACTGGAACACTGACGATTAACAATTCTCAGTTCACGATTATGCCCGGTACTGTCGTGAAAGTTCCAATAGGAGGATACATTCATTCGCAGACTGGTACGCTCAAAGCTCTGGGCACAGCCACACAACCGATCATCATCACCTCTTATTTGGACGACACAGTTGGAGGCGACTCGAACGCAGATGCCTCTGCATCTACGCCCTATCCTGGTACTTGGGAGTCTATTTATTTACAGGGACCCGGAAACATTCTGGAGAACGTTGAGGTTCGGTACTCGGGCGATACCGACGGTAATGGAACTGGAGGCGGGCAAACGCCCTCGATTCAAATCTATCATGAGAGTAGTGTTCCGGCAGAACAAACACGCTTGAGCAATGTCAGAATCAAGTCTGGTTATAGCAATGCCTTGAATGTATTAGCTGGAAATCCAATTCTCGAGAACATCCATGTGCAGGGCAATCTCGGAGTTGCTTACTATTTTGAATTGGACACCAATCCCAACGTTAGTGGTCTAACTGCTAGCGGAAATAAGGGAGACGCGATTTTTATTCAGGGAGGAAATCTAACATCGGATCGCACCTGGGATTACGGTGTCTTGCCGATTAGCCTGACCACTAATCTGACCATCAATAATTCGCTGGAGGCAACTACTACTCTCACGATCATGCCAGGCACAGTTGTCAAGATTCCGCGAGGAGACTTCATACATTCACAGACAGGTACTTTGCTTGCCTTGGGGACAGCAGCTCAACCCATTGTCTTTACGTCAACTTCTGACGATTCTTTGGGAGGTGATTCGAATGCTGATGGGGCTACCACTGTCCCGTATCCCGGTTCCTGGGAATCGATTTACTTACAGGGACCCGGAAATGTTTTGGAAAACGTGGAGGTTAGGTACTCGGGTGACACGGATGGCAATGGAATTGGCGGTGGCCAGACACCGTCAATTCAGATTTACCATGTCGGGGGCGAGCCAAATGAGCAAACTCGGTTGAGCAATGTAAGAATCAAGTCGGGCTACAGCAACGGGCTTAACGTTTTGGATGGCAACCCAACGCTCGAGAATATCCATGCACAAGATAACGTAGGCGTTGCGTTCTACTTTGAATTGGATACGAATCCAGTTGTCAGTGGATTGACAGCCCAAGGTAACAATGGTGATGCCATTTTTGTTCAGGGCGGAAATCTGACAAGTGACCGAATCTGGGATTACGGAACACTGCCGGTTGTTTTGACCGCTTCACTATCGATCAATAACTCTCAAACGGCAACTTCCACGCTGACCATTATGCCGGGCACGGTAGTAAAAGTACCAAGAGGCGATTATATCTACGCTCAGTCAGGTACCCTAAAAGCAATGGGTACAGCCGAGCAACCAATCGTAATAACTTCTGACCTTGATGATTCTGTTGGTGGGGACTCGAATGCGGACGGAACCAATTCCGAACCATTCGCTGGGGCCTGGGAGTCTATTTACCTGCAGGGACCGGGCAACGTTCTGGAAAACGTAGAAGTGCGATTCTCCGGTGACACGGATGGTAATGGAACTGGAGGTGGACAGACACCGTCCATTCAGATCTATCACGAAAGCAGTGTACCTGAAGAGCAAACTCGCCTGAGCAATGTCAGAATTAAGTCCGGATATAGCAATGCGCTGAATGTCTTGGCCGGTAACCCAATTCTGGAAAACCTCCATGTGCAGGATAACACTGGGGTAGCCTATTACTTTGAATTGGATACCGATCCGATGGTTAATGGGTTAACGGCCTCGGGTAATCGAGGTGGTGACGCCATTTATATCCAAGGAGGAAATTTGACAGCGGATCGTACCTGGAACTACGGTTCTCTGCCGATCAGTTTAACTACTAACTTGTCTATCAATAATTCTCTAGAGGCAACTACAACTCTCACCATAATGCCAGGAACAGTCATCAAAATTGGGACCGGCGATTACATTGTTGCTGAATCAGGAGCTCTGAAAGCCCTCGGGACCGCAGCAGAACCGATTGTTTTCACCTCGACGTTCGACGATTCAATTGGGGGAGATTCCAATGCCGATGGTACGTCGACCGTGGCATTTCCTGGTGCCTGGGAGGCGATTAATGTATCAGATCGTAAGAGTGTCCTGTAAGATGTGGAAGTACGTTATGCAGGTGACACAGATGGCAATGGAATAGGTGGAGGCCAGGTATATGCCATCGAAGTATCTGCGGACGCAAGCTTTACCGACGTAAACGTTCAGACGACCTACAGTGGCGGTGTAAGAGTTTTGAACGGTGCTTCACTTTCATTCGCTGGTGGACGTATTGAAAACACGTCGACATCATCTCAAGACAATGCGGCAATCTGGGTCGATCGAGGCTTATTGACAGCTACCAATTTGGACATCTTGGGAGGCGACTATGGAATCTATTTGGATTCCGGAGAACAGGCCTCAGTATCCAATTCGATCTTCGCTGGATTGCGATTGAATGCAGCTCAAAATCAGGGAAACAATCCCACGCTGGCCAACTTCAGAAACAATTGGTGGGGTGATGCAGGCGGCCCGCACGATCCTTCCACGGTCGATGGAATTAGCAATGTCAATCCGAACGGACAATCGGTTAGCGATTACGTTGATTACGGCGATTGGTTGACCGTGGCACCGAGTCGCGCTATTGGTCCGCGTGTGAATCGAGTCTATCGAATTGCCGACCTTCCTGAAACAGGCAGGCACTTTCGCTATGAAGCAAACGGTAATGCAATCGACGCGAGCGGAATCCGATCTGGAATATTCATGGGTGACGTTAGTTACGTTGCTGGTCGGAATTCCGGACAAGCATTCGAGCTAGATGGCGATGGAGATTACATTGAGCTTGGTCAATGGGCTCCGGCCCAAGATTGGACTCTGTCAGCGTGGGTCCGCCCAAATGTCGTCCCAGAGACAGGCCGCGTGAACATCGTTGGTGCTGACCAAAGTGGCAGAGACTGGTCGATTGCTATTTTGGATGGTGAATACGGTGCATTCTATAAGACGGGTCTTTTTGCTGGCTCAGGTGTCATGGCCCAGGTTGGAGTATGGACACATGTTGCCGCCACGATCCATGAAGGCACACTGCGAGTGTTCGTAGATAGCGTACAAAAGTCGGAGACCAATGTTGGAACTTATGTTCCAACGACTGCTGGGACACGGATTGGTAGCAGTGTTTACAACGGTCAAAACTTCTTTCAAGGAGCGATCGACGAAGTCTCAATCGTCGAGCGCGGACTTGAGCCGGCTGAAATTGCACAGTTGATGAATTCCGGTGAGGTTACTGCTCCACCACCATCGCCAAGTCGACTGCACGTGGAATTCGACCGTCCAATCGATGTTAGTACTTTTTCCCCTGCGGACGTCACGCTTACGGGGCCCATTGCGATCAGCGTTGCGCAAGTTGAAGCTCTCAACGATCGCACGTTCCTATTGACACTGACAGGCACATTGTCGACAGCAGGAAGTTATACGATTACTTTGGGCCCCAATGTGCTCAGTACGGCTTCCATCGCCATGGATCAAGATGCCGATGGTATCACTGCAGAAATTCCCCAAGACCAATTCTCGTCCAGCCTTGATGTCGACAATTCCGGACCGCGAGTTGTGTCACATGCTCCCATCGGGACGGTGACTTCGGTGCTCAATTCCGTAGTGGTCTCATTCGATGAGCCCGTTGATCCACATAGTTTTTCGACCCACGATGTGCGTGTTTGGACGCCCGCGGAGATCGCTGTCCGCAATAGTATTGATCCAAACCTACCGATAAGCGGCCTACATGTTCGTGCGGTTGCTTCCACCATTGCCTTCGCGGACATTCAGCGAGCCGTGCAGATACTGGAAGCTCCGAATTTTCAGTCGCGTTTCGAGGAAGAGGTTGTCGAGGTTATCAACTACGGCCCCATTGGTGGCGACTTCCCTAACGATCGGACTAATCCACTGGATCGACCGGGCATCAATGACAATTACTTGGTGCTCGAAGCAACGGCTTCAATTCAAATACCGTCCAGTGGTAAGTACACGTTTTCTGTGGGCAGTGACGATGGCTTCCGCTTGCAAATCGGTGATCAAATAATGGAGTTTGCCGATGGACGCAATTTCGGCAAGACTTTGGGTATCTTTGATTTCCCAACGGCAGGCACATACCCTCTGAAATTGGTCATGTTTGAAGCCACGGGGTCAGCTGGATTCGAGCTGTCTGCTGCGCCTGGGGAAAAGTCAGAATTTGACAGTGAATTCGTTTTGGTAGGTGATACTGTCAAAGGAGGCTTGGTAGTCAAGACATTGCCTCTTGAGATGGAGCCCGCGACGCAAGTTTTAAGTGTAGAGCCCATTCAGGGGAACAATCGCCAATACCGCATCACTTTTCCGGCGCAACCCTTCAACGGTGCTTATGAAATCGAGATATTGCCTTCTCTGACGGATGTTGCGGGCAACTTGATGAATCAGGATGGTGACGGGAACAACGGAGAAAATATTCAGGATCGCTACGTGGCGGCATTAACTGTCGCCAGAGACCCACTGCGAGTCGTATCCCAAACTCCCGTCGGTTCGGTGACGCAGGCCATCGAAGCGATTGATGTAACATTCAATGTTCCAATCGCTCCATCCAGTTTCTCAACTGCGGACGCACGCTTATTTGGGCCAGCGGGTGAAGTAGAAGTTATCAGCATCGAGCGTTTGAGTGATACTCGCTTTCGCATTCATACAGCTCGCGCAACCGCAGACGGCAATTATCAGCTATTTGTTGGCCCCGATATCACCGACCCCGCTGGCATCGCCATGGATTCTGACGGAGACGCCATCGCCGGCGAACTTGACGATCGATACGTGGGCGCATTGTCCCTTGATGGCGTCGGTCCGCAACTACAGTCTATGGCTCCACATTCAGAAGTTCGCGCACCTCTGGATCATATAGATCTCAGCTTTAGCGAAGCCCTGAACTTGGGCACTTTCACGCAAGTTGATGTTCAGATTCTAGGGCCGGACGGAAGTTTGGCGATTAGCAATATTCAGGATGTCGGTAACAACATCTATCGGGTTAGCTTCGCTCCGGTGACTGAGCCTGGAGAGTATTCGGTCACTGTGGGTCCATTCATTGCCGATCTTGGTGGTACTTTGATGGATCAAGATCAAGATGGTGTGGCAGGTGAAGTTGTGGATGATATCTTCGTTGGAAGTTTTTCAATAGACGCTGGTGGACCACGTGTGGTGAGCGTCTTACCAACAGGAGCCATTGACCAACCATTTGAATTTGTGGATGTTACTTTCAGTGAAGCAATCGCTCCAAGTTCTGTCACGACATCTGATGCTAGTTTAATTGGACCGAACGGAAATATTGCGATTAGCCAGGTGGTCGTGATGGACTCGAACGTCGTGCGAATTCGTTTTCCACGGCAATCTAATCCAGGCAACTACCTGCTTTCTCTGGGACCAGATGTCTTTGACTTGGTCGGCAACGCCATGGATAACGATGGCGATGGAATTGCCGGTGAACCCGAAGACAAATTCACCACCACGATTTCGATACAATTGTCCGACTTAGTAATAAAAGACATTACAGCTCCTGCTACGGCAAACAATGGACAGCAGATATCAGTCTCGTGGACGGTTGCCAACGAAAACGTCAGAACCGCGATAGCTCCATGGACCGATCGAGTTGTATTCTCTAGCGACCAATACTATGGCAACAGCGATGACGTCTTGTTGGGGATCTACTCTGTAACGAGCGATCTCCAACAGGGATCCGAATACACTGGCAGTGTTACTGGGAAGATCCCCTTTGGCGTAACAGGAGAGCAACGGATATTCGTTGTTACCGATTTCGAGAACGTTGTCCATGAGAACAATGACATCAACAATCGCAGCCAGAAATTTATTACTGTCGAGTTTGCACGCCCGCCTGCAGATTTGATTGTCGACGCAGTTACTTTGCCAACGTCACTAGGTGTAGGGGCAGCGGCCAACATTACTTGGCGTGTGCGCAACGATGGCACCGCGGCCACCGATCAATCGAGTTGGTTGGATCGAATCTACTTGAGCAGCGACACGACATTGGGTGGTGACATTCTCCTTGGCGAGTTTACTCATCAGGGATCACTGGCACCCGATGCTTCGTATACACGTTCCCAGTCTATAGTTGTTCCCGCTTCTGTTTCGCCGGGGAACTACTTTGTACTCGTTCAAACGGATGCCTTGAATACACTGGAGGAACCTGGGGCCGAAGGCAACAATGTGTCAGCGTCACAACAAATTGGTGTTACGCCACAGCCATTAGCCGATTTAGTCATCAACTCTGTTTCAATTGCTGCTGGACAGACACCCACGTCAGGAGAGCCGTTAACAGTAAATTGGACCGGTACAAATTTGGGTACTGCCGACGTACTGCAGAAATGGACAGATCGACTGTACCTCAGCACCGATGACACGTGGTCAGGTAACGATTTGCTTTTGGGTGGACTTGAGCAGGTTGGCCCACTAGCGGCTAATGCCTCCTATCAGGCTCAGTTAATTGCTACCCTACCCGATGGAATATCTGGTCAGTATTACCTTATTGCTGTGCCAGACGCATTGCAAAATATTCAAGAGGGAGTCGGAGAATCAACAGGTGTCAAAGCCAGTAATCCGATTGCCGTTACCAGCTTTCCATATGCCGACCTAACTGTAGGTCAGGTCACTGCACCGGAATTGTTAATCGGGGATCCGGTGGATCTAACAGTCTCGTGGACGATTGAGAACGTGGGTGCGGGTGCTGGCAGAGAAGATCATTGGTGGGATCGTGTTGTGTTGTCAGGAGACGATGTCTTTGGCAATAGCGATGATAGGCAGATCGGCATTTTTGAACACTTTGGATCGATGCCAAGTGGCACGAGTTACGACAGAACCGAGATAATTCAGCTGCCTGCGCGCACCTCAGGACGTTTCACGCTGTTTGTGCAAACGGACTCGACGGATCAAGTATACGAATTGCCAGGTCATCAACCCAATGTCATGGCTGCGGGCCATCCAGTAGATATCACTGCTACGCCATATGCAGATCTGGTTGTTTCGAATGTTGCTGCCACGGGAACTCCACTCAGCGGCCAGCCGATTGACGTCCAATGGACGGTTAGCAATCAAGGCATTGCGACGACCAATACATCTACTTGGACCGATTACATTTACATCTCAAAAGATCCGACCGGGGCAACTGGACTGCGGCTTATTGGCAGTAATGTACATGGTGGGGCCTTGGGTGTCAGCCAATCGTATTCTAGGTCCACACAAGTTACGATTCCACGGGATGCGAACGGTGAGCACTATGTGTTTGTGAAAACGAGCGGACCCTATGAGTTCATCTACGATAAGGTGGGCAATACCGGTCGATCTGACGTCATTGATGTTATCTACATTCCACCTCCGCCAGTCGATTTGCAGATCACGGAAGTAACACTCGGAGGTCTTACATCTGCTTTTGATAGTTCCCAGGTTGAAGTCACGTGGACGGTTCGCAACCAAGGTCCGCAAGACACTGAAGGAGGATGGTCCGATCGCTTGTTCTTGCAATCGGTAGATAATCCCAACGAGCGATACGAATTTGGACGCTATAATGTGGCCAATCCGTTGGAGGCTGGTAAGACGATCACGCGAACAGAATTGGTCACGTTACCTAGAGCTACCGGAGTTTATCGCTTTGTCGTCCAGACAGATTCGTTGGGGCAGGTTGTGGAGACTGATGAGACCAACAACGAAACATCGTCTGACAATTTACTAATCAATTTGCGCCCGCGGCCGGACCTTCGAGTTGTCAACTTGGTATCCCCATCGTCCGTTACCGCGGGCACGATTATTGATGTCAAGTTTACGGTGGCCAACGTAGGCTCGGCGGATACTCCATCCGGTGGCAGCCGATGGAGTGATCGGGTATGGCTTAGTAGTAGTGCAGGCAGCCTAACTGGTGCGATCCTCTTAGGCGAACTGCAGAATCAGTCCGCTCTTGGGTATCCGGGGACCGAAACCGGACAGCCCAATGAGTACCAGAGCGAAGCTTCTTTTTTGATTCCCCGCGCTCTCGCGGGCAATTGGTTTGTTGTCGTAGACACCGATGCTCGAGGAGTAGTGGATGAGTATCCCTCGGACGGAAACAACCGAGCTGCTGCGGCTATCGCCATTGACGCAAACCCTGTTCCACCTCCAGACCTAGTAGTTCAACAGATTAGCGGACCTGGCGATGTCTTTGACGATTCTACAATTACCGTACGCTACCGAGTCGCCAACCTAGGAGCAGGTCAAACCGATCCAGGTTCCTGGAGTGATCAGATTTGGCTTACCTTGGGCAAAGACGGGCCAAAACCTGCTCGAGGAGATCGCTACTTGGGAGCTGCAAGTCACAGCGGTGTCCTGCAAGTTGGCGACTTCTACGAAGTGGAAACTAACGTAAGCATTCCCAAGGGATTGACCGGTCAGTACTTCTTGACGGTTTACGCAGATGGCTGGAATCGAGTTTATGAGGCGGCGTTCGAAAGCAATCTGAACCCAGATGCTCCCAATGATATGGAAGGTAGCAATTATGGCAGCACTCCGCTGAACGTGTTGCTTACGCCTCCTGCTGATTTGCAAGTTACCAAAGTATTGGCTGACGCATCCGGCGTAGGTGATCAACAATTTACGGTGACGTGGGAGGTCACGAACAACGGCGCAGGCCAAACGGATCGCGATGTTTGGGCGGATGCTGTTTACTTGTCGAGTGATGATGTATTGGACGGTAGCGATCAGCTGATTTTTGCGATTCCGCAGCCCGGTCCATTAGCTCCTGGGGAAGCCTATGAACACTCCGCCACGTTTACCTTACCACCGTCGGCAGCAGGCAGCCATATTTTTGTTCGAACTAACGTCGATCCGCGTATTGCTCTTACGGAAGAAGAAAAGTTTCTTTCAGAAGTCCGGGCAGTTCTACAGCGCATTGAGGCAGCGACTGGTAAACCAATCGGGGATGTAAAAGTTAGCGACCTGAAGAAATTTGGCTACGCAGAGCTACAGGATATTCTGGCCGGTCCTACCAACACCCTTCAGACGGTCTATGAAGGCCCCTACACCGACAATAACGTTGGACAGACTGAAACCCATGTGTTGTCAGCAGACGCAGATCTACGGGTCAACAGCGTAACAGCCTCACCCACTAGTTTTTCTGGTGAACCCTTAACGGTCAGCTGGGAAATAGAAAACGTTGGAGCGTTTTCTACGGCTAACGAAACGAAAAGTGTAGATCAATACGTATTCCTTTCACGAGACAGTGTGTTTGATTCTTCAAGAGCCATCTTGGCGGCGCGAGTGCCGCATGTATTTAGTTCACCTCTTGCACCTGGGCAAAAATATTCCCAGTCCGTAGAAGTAGCAACGCCCGTGGGCAGTAGTGGACGTTGGTATGCGCATGTATTTACTAACGTTGCTTTGAACAAACATGGAATCAGTTTTGGAGCTTGGGGTAAATCGGCTTTTCCGATCTGGGTAAATGAATTTGCCACGCATGCCTGGGAAAATGGGGAAAAGCAGAATAACCAAGGCACATCAAACGAAATCAACGTCACCTATTCGGAAGCAGATCTGGAGATCAGTGATCTGGTAGTCATTCCTGCGACCCCGAACAGTGGAGGATTAGCCGAAGTTAGCTTTACAGTCACCAATGCCGGAACTCGCGCTACACGCGTCAGCGGATGGACAGATTCCATTTACCTCTCAACCGACCTTTCCCTGGATTCATACGATATATTCTTGGGCAAAGTCGAGCGTCGTGAGCCGTTAGCGGCAGGTGCATCCTATGTGGTTACTACTCAAGTACGCATGCCTGATAATATCGGTGGCAAGTTCTATTTGACGGTAGCTACAGATGCAGTACTTGGGCCGTGGTCACCTGGTTGGCATCCACGTCCATTACCCTATCCAACGGCCGAGGGGCCAGCGCGACTGTATGGTACCGGTTCGGGCAATGTGCTCGAGTTTGCTGACGAAGACGACAATCTAGCGACTCAAGAACTAGATATTCAGTTCGTACCTACACCGGATTTGGTCATTGATAATGTAACTGCGCCCACGCGACTAGAAGTAGGTCAGCGATTCAACGTTACATACGTAGTCAGTAATGACGGAGGCCCCGTACCGTCATCGCAAGTGCCCTATCTTGATCGAATTTATCTATCGCGAGATACGACTCTGGATGTTGCCAGCGATCACTTTGTCGGGCAGATCAAACGTACTAAAGCATTGGCCTCGGGTGAGTCCGAAACTGTGACCAACGAATTCTGGCTACCGCGTGGGTTGGTCGGAGACTATTACGTTTTTGTTCTGCTGGATGTTCCCTCGGCCTCTCGCCCCCGAGGGGAGATCTTTGAAACAAACGATGAGAATAATTCAGGACGTTCGTTAACGCCGATGTTAATTGAAGTCCCTCCTCCCAGCGATGTCCAAGTTATCGATGTGTCGGGACCTTCTTCTGCATCCGTCGGCGAGATCGTGACGGTTGACTGGACCGTTCAAAATCGAGGTGAGGTTGCCGTGCGTGGACGCTTGGCGGATGCCGTGTATTTGTCTGCCGATGGAGTGTGGGATATCGGCGACCGATTTGTTGGACGAATTGATCCACCCTTGGGTAGAACTCTACAGCCTGGAGACTCTTATTCAGCTACTCTCGATTTCGAGATGCCAATCACGCTGCCCGGTGAATATCGGTTGCTGGTGCGCACGGACATCTTTGATGATGTCTATGAAGGTGAGAATAACCGCAACAACACTGGGTTTGCCGACAACACATTAAGCGTGTCCGTACCTCTATTGAGATTCGACATTCCTTTAGATGACCAAATCTCAGCAGGTTCCACTCGTCTTTACGAACTCGATACCGAGCCGGGACAGACGGTTCGGATTGATTTAGACAGTCTCAACAATATTGGATCCCACGAACTTTTTGTTCGCTTTGAGGATTTGCCAAGCCCCTATGAGTTTGACGCAAAATACGAAGGTTACCTGCGCCCAGATCAAAACCTGGTGATCCCGGAAACTCTGGGTGGACGGTATTTCATTCTGGCGCGAGCAGGCGTACGCGATGATCAAAACGAAGATGGTACGTTGCCACAACGCGCTTCCTATCCCATCCAGCTGAATGCAACGCGCATCCCATTTGGCATTACGGGGGTTACGCCCGATTCGGGAGGAGATGACCGCTATGTTACGGTGCGTATTTTTGGTGCCGAATTCCCCGAACAGGCTACAGTACGGTTGGTGCGTCCGCAGTTTGCAGAATTAGCTCCCGTTAGTCAACGTCGCGTGGATGCTACACAAATCATCGCCGTTTTTGATCTGCGAGATGCACCGCATGGTTTGTACGACGTGCAAGTATTGCATCCCGATGGACGGGTGGCGACGGATCCATATCGATTCCAAGTGGAAGGAGCTGATCCTTTAGAATCCAATGTGGGTATGGGTGGTCCGAATCTCATTGGCCTTGGAGAAACCGGATTTTATGGGATCCCAGTACAAAGCCTCAGCAATATCGATACACCCTATACGGTTATCGAGTATGCAGTTCCCAATGTGAAAAACAACTCCAGTTTTGTTCCTGGTCCTGCCATAACTATGCAGACGGGAATCCGCGGAGATGCCGGCACGGTAGCGCCGCTATTTGATTCTATCTCGACTTTCGATTTCTCCAGCGTAACCCCAGAACTTAATTTATCCGGCGTGCTGACTGGTCGTGCGGTGGCGATCGATTTGCCGGCCTTTTCTACTACTGAATTAAGTATGGCGGTGACAGTCTATCCTGGCCTTCGCGAACTGCTAGAACAAAATCCGGACTATCTCAGTACTTTGCGTCCTGACGAATTGGATGAGCTGTCATTCGATTTTTATGTAGTTGCCTCAGCAACTCCCATGACTTCGCAGCAGTACATTGATTACCAAACAGCTGAGGCGGACAAATTGCGTAACGCCATTCTGGCGGACAGCGATGCACCTGCGGGCCTCAAGGGAATTGCTGGAGATCCAACTACCTTTGCCGAACTCTATCTACAAGCCTTAACCGACCGCGGCCTCGTGCGCTCGGAAGACGTTGCACCGAGAGCCGATAACCATTCGGACAACGTCAACGTTTTCTTCGCCGCGGTCGGTGGCTTGCTGGGAGGGCAAGCTGGACAGGGAATCCTAGATGAAGCCGCTCAAGATTTTGCAAACGCCGAAGTGACTTTGAGTGACCTGATGGAACAGCTTCGCGGCTACTACGGTCATACTCCTGATGCAAACAGTGGTGGCATACTCGCAGACTTCGCCAACTACGACCTAGAAATTGCGAATCGTACATCCTTCGTGACATTTACGATTCGAGCCGGCGAGCCCGACCAATTTGATGGTGGACAGGCAGCTCAGACAGTAGTCTTCAATACTTCGGGCTTGGGCGACAGTGTGGATTTAGGCGTTGCCGTCGACGGACCAGACGGAGTTGGGAACTTCAATATGGTGCCTCGGGCTACACCATTACCCTACTCTGTTTCTGTTCTACACGAGTCGGAAGCTGACTTACCGGCCAGAGAAATTCGCATTGTAGTACCCATGGATGATACGCTCGACGAGCGATCTTTCCAACTGAGCGACATTGACTTGGCTGGCTTGATCATTCCGATTCCAGCTGGCCGGCCGTCATTCGTTGGCGAATTTGATTTGTTCGAATCTCAGGGCTATGTACTGCAGGTCACCGCAGGTGTGGACGCAGTGACTCGCAATGCTACTTGGTTACTTAGAGCAATCGATCCTCGCGATGGCCTACCGCCACGAGATCCCACGGTTGGTTTGCTCCAACCAGGACAAAGCGTAGATGTGGGATTTTGGGTTGAAGCAGAAACCGTAGCTGCTGCAGGTACGGGTGGCGATGTTCAAACCGGTGATGTCATTGAGTTAGTAGCTCGAACGATCATCGACGAAGGCACGCCTCGAGACTCTGACATTAGCAGTTCGATCCTCGACGCATTTGCCCCAACAAGTAGCTGGAGTGTCATTCCATTGGGTGCGAATCGCTACCAAATTGCCTGGTCGGCCGAGGATGACGCCGGAGGGTCTGGGGTGAAATACTATTCGCTGCTGGTGAGCGAAGATGGCGGTAATCGTTTTCGAACCATTTTATATCAAACTCAGGATACAAGTTACATTTACCGAGGGACTGAAGGCAACACGCCCACGTTTTTAGTCCGAGCTATGGATGAGGCTGGGAATGTTGAGCCAGCTCCTGCAGGTGTACGTGTGCCCTATTTGACAGCTCCTATTAACCTGGGCGCGCCGCCCCAAGCTCCAGCCTTTACGACTATTGAATTGCCAGTAGCTGAGGCCAATCCGACACCAGTAACTAGCCGTGTGTTTACGGAAGCGGCTTTGGGTATCACAGCTCGAACGAGCGTTTCCCAGCCGAGCAAGTTTACTCGCGTCATTCGTCCTTTAGCGGCCGAGCGTTTGGCTACTATTCCAGGGCTCAGTGGGGCAGGTATCGGGACTCTGGCAATAGCCGTTTCACCTGACGGTCGGTGGGTGTACGTCTCCGGCGGCGACGGAAGAAATGATTTGGTTCGGATCGATCTTAAAAATCCATCTGCGGCCCCACAAGTTTTGCGCCAATTGGATATTCCTATTTATGAAATGGCTTTTGATGAGGCCAATCAACTCTGGGCGACGAGCGGTGGCGAAGGCTTGGTGCAACTGGATCCGACTACCGGACAAGTATTGGATTCGTTCGGAGCAGGAGTCGCTCTGGGGATTGCCAGCATCCCAGGCGAGAATGCTCTCTATGTAGCGACCGCCGGAGGGGTCCTGAAGTTTGACACCGCGCAACGGAAGTTTGAAGCCTTCAGCGAGCTGCGCGTCGACTCGTTAGCCGTAGCAGCAGATGGCACCTTGTACGGTACTCAATGGCCGAGTGGAGGAAGTATCCTCAAGTTCGATTTTCGAGGTCGCGCCTCAGTTGTATCTGAGATCCGCGATGCCGAATCCATTGTTTTTGGCGCAGCCGGTTCCCTATTGGATGGTGTGTTGATTGTTGGCCATCAAGATTCAGGTCAAATTTCTCTGCTCGACCCCAACAGTTTCCAGACAACAGTAATTGCTGCAGGTGGCTTGCCACGCGTCGAAGGCCTCGAAGTGCTGCCAGATGGCCGGGTACTAGTAACTCAGGGCGAGCAGATCGATGTCTTATTTACGGTTGCCGCACCTCGCGTGATTCAAACGCGTATTTTGGATGGTAATAATCGAGCCACCATTGCTTTTGACACGGCCTTACTGACAGGTAATTCGACTAATTCAGCCAGTGCCAACAATCTTCAGAATTACAAACTAGTGAACCTAGACACTGGTGAACAGATTGCCATTGGTGGAGTGCGCTACGATGCTCAGACGCGTACCGCAAATCTTTTGTTTGAAACTTTGGCGCCGGCACCGTATCGATTGACAATATCGAGCAAAGTGCAGAGCGAACAAGGGATTGAACTCGGCGGAGAAGGAGAGTCGGTGGACTTTCGTGTGTTCGAGAATGTTACAGCAGTAATGCCGGTGCAATTCAAGAACACGCGCATCAACCGCCAGGATGGAACGATTCTGGTTGATGTTCAAGTAACCAACAACGGTGGTTTTGATGTAGCGGGTCCCGTTCAGATCGTGTTCAGCCAACTTGTTGGCAATAACATCGCAGTCCAATTGAATGGCGAAGCACTGATCGATCCGGTGATTGAAGTGCTACAAAACGGAGTGCCGTTACCTGTCGGGGGCACGACAACCTTTACATCCGTGGTGGTCTCCAATCCGAATCTACTAGATCTAAACTTCACTCCGACCGTGCGGGCCGCGCTGCCTCCCAATCAATTGCCATTGTTCTTATCGAGTCCCGCACTTAGCGCTGCAGAAGGTGAACGCTACGCGTATGCGGCCGAGGCCGACGATCCGGATGGCAATACGATTACCTACGTGCTTAGCAAAGCGCCTGAAGGAGCCATCGTTAACCCGGTAACCGGTCAATTGGATTGGACCCCGGGCAAGTGGACCGAACCGACAGTCGACTTTGAATTGCGAGCCTACGATGCGCGTGGAGCCTACAAGCGACAAAACTGGACAGTGAATGTTAGTGGTGCCAATCACGCGCCGATCATTTCGCCCATTGCAGATCAACTATTGACTGAAGGAGAACTGTTGGAAGTACCTGTCAGTGCCTTCGATGCTGATGGCGATGCGTTGTTTTACTTTGCCGATAACTTGCCTCCCGGCGCCGTTTTTGATCTGTACTCGCAAGCTTTGCGCTGGCGACCTCGTGGCGATGCAGCTGGTGTTTATGAAGACGTGACCCTGATTGTCAGTGATGGTTACACAGAAACTCAAGCCATCTTTGAGATAGTTGTTACAAACAACAATACGCCACCTTCCCTGGCACCCATAAATGATTTCGATTTAAGGGAAGGAGACGAAGTTTCATTCCGTTTGGTCGCTAGCGACGAAGACGGTGATCGACTTCGATTCCTGTCTCCCAATCTACCTCCCGGAGCGTTTCTCGATCCGAACACGGGCCTTTTTGAGTGGTCTCTCGGATATGACCAGCATGGTGATTATATGGTAGATTTTCTCGTTGATGACGGGATATCCGAAACGAAACAAACTGCAACCTTTCATGTTGCCAACGTCAACGGACAAGTGGCCTTTGCGAGTTTGTCTTCATTGGAGATTTTCGAAGGGCAAAGCATCACCCTGCGAGTTGCCGCGCAAGATCCAGATCAACCTGGGGCGACTAATGAACCAAGCAATGTACTCGAGGACTTTTTTGTTGATCAAGGGATCCTCATTCCGAAATTGGACTACAGTCACTCTGTTTTGCCGCAAGGGGCCTCGTACGACCTTGAAACGCAGCTTTTTACGTGGACACCTGATTTTGAACAATCCGGTCATTATGCCATAACTTTTCAAGTTGCCGATGACGGTGACGGCACAGGAGTCGCAACCACTGACACGGTAACTCTTTCGTAGAATGTCCTAGATGCAAATGGTCGGCCGCAGATATCGCAGATCGAGAATCAAACAGTAGCTGTCGGCTCACAGTTGGAGATTTCGTTATTGGCAATTGATCCCGACGGCACACCCATCGCCTTGGACGTGCAAGTGGGACAAGCGACCGAGTTGCCGAGTTGGGCAGCCTTCACCGATAACGGAAACGGGTCTGGCGTGCTGCGAGTTTCACCAATGCCCGGTAACCGTGACGATTATCTAGTCACCGTCACGGCACGAGAAACCACCGGCAATCAGCCGTTGCGAGCAACATCGCAGTTTATTTTGCAAGTGACAAGCGAGAACGAACCTCCAAGATTTACTCCATTTTTTAGTCGTGTGGTGTTAGCAGATCAATCTGCCAGTTTTCCAATTCGAGTCACCGACGTTGATCAAGATGCTTTATCGATTGTCGCTTCCGGCCTTCCGACCGGTGCTACGGTTTCTATGTCCAGTATATACGGTGAAGCCACATTCTCTTGGAGCCCAACGGCTGCCGACATCGGAGACCATACGATCAGTTTCACAGTAACGGACTCGGGAAATGGAGATCCAAGTCGGGTTTTGTCCGATAGTCGAACAGTAACACTTCACGTAAGGACGAGTAACACACGTCCAAGCCTAGAGCCCATCGGGGAGCAAACGATTGCTGAGGGCAGTACTCTGGTAGTGCAAATGCAGGCAGAGGATTTAGATGGTGATGAGCTTTATTATAGTGCGGGTCAAGTTTCTGGTACGTCGCTGTCCAATTTGCCAAGGGGGGCGCAGTTCGATGTAGCGACCGGACGACTGACATGGACTCCAGACTTTACACAAGCCGGCAGCTATCGGCTTCGAATGACAGTCAGCGATGGGGTAGGCAGTCGTAGCGAGGATGTGCTGGTAAATGTGATTCAGACAAACCAGAGTCCGGTGTTTAGCGCATTGCCGAAATTCTTCGGACGAGAAGGAGAGGTCTTGTTCTTTGCGGTGGACGCTTCCGACGCTGACGGGCAACCGCTTGTTTATAGTCTAGAAAGCGTTGGAGGTGATTGGAACAGTGCTCAGTTGCCGCCAGGTTTGAGGTTCGATTCCGTTGAGCGCGCACTTCAATGGCAAACAAACTTCCAGGCCGCAGGCAATTACGTGCTGAACTTTGTGGCCACAGATCCCGACGGTGCCTCGGATAAACTTGAAGTAGAAGTCCAGATTCTGGCTACCAATCGTGCTCCAACATTACAGCTTCCCAGTTTTCGTAACGCGGAGATAGGACAAGAATTGGCCATTGAGATCTTGGCGTTGGATCCTGATGGGGATGTCGTGAGTTTAACGGCAGGCGATCTACCGGCGGGAGCAACTCTAGGCAGCGATGGCATCTTAAGATGGGCCCCACAAGGGTTTCAGGCTGGCCAGCACACGATTCGAATCATTGCCAGTGACGGTGAAATGGCAGTTCGTCGTAACATCACATTGCAGGCAAGCTTTGAGCCAGCCTCGCCGAATCTTCGTCTAGTGATAACGCCAAGTTTTCCTGCCGTACCGGGGCAAAGAATTGTCATCGAGCCCATCGGTGACAGTGATGTCGCACTGGGTAAAGCGTTGCTCTTTGTGGATGGCCAAGAGTTGGCATTAGATGATTTAGGTCGCGGGCTCTTTGTGCCATCAGTGCCTGGTCGTTATGAAGTCGTATCCTCAATTGCTGACGCTGAGGGCCGCGAGACAACGACAACACAGGCCATCTTCGTTCGTGACCCGGCAGACCGAGCTTCTCCCGAAATTGTAATCGAAGAAATCTCACCTTCAGTAATAAGTGAACCACGATTACTGACTATTGATATTGGGGACGATACCCTAGCTGAATATGTCATTGAACTTGTGCCGAGAGGGATCGGAAAACCGATTGAAATTAGCCGTGGTTCAAACAACGTGTGCCATCAAGCGACTCTGGATCCATCACGATTTGTCAATGGATTTTACACATTGCGAGTGACTGCACGAGATTTAGGTGGGTTGGAGTCCGTCGCCACAACCGAGATTGAGATCAACTCGTCGACAAAGGTAGGTTCCTTCGAACAACTGGCTACCGATTTGTCTGTAACTTTGGCGGGTGTCCCGGTCGAATTTGCGCGCTACTACAGTTCTTTGACTGTCAGTGCAGCGGGAACGACTGCAAACAATAAAGTTGATTTGCAGGGGGGGTCTTTGGGTTCTGCATGGACGCTGCCCATGGTGAATCCCCAAGTCGCGATTTCTGCCACGATCGGAGAGGGCAGTTTTGGAGTGGAACCACTTCGCAGGGGGGATCGGTTGTATCTTTCGTTGCCGACTGGACAGAGGGTCGGATTTAGTTTCGTACCCAGATTGGAATTGCGGGACGGAATTGAGGTTTATCATCCAGAATGGGTGCCAGATTCTGGGGTTCAGTGGCATCTTTCGAGCTATGAGAAGCAGCTACAGCAACCGGGTGATGACGAGGCTTTTTATGTTATCGGAAGTGGTTTGCCATACAACTTGACGTTGGATGCTGGTAGTAGAATGCCAGTCTCTACGTTGATGCTTCAATCGCCAAATGGCATTACGTATGGATATCGAGTCGCAGGTGAAACTGAGTTAGGGCCACGTTTTGTGCTAGAGCGAATTGTTTCTGCGGACGAACAGAGCTCTTTGCGTTGGACAGACAGTGGCCTGGTCGCACCCGATGGTCAGCGTGTAGCTGTTGTGCGAAATGCTGATGGAAGGATACAAGAGCTAGTCGGACCCTCCGGTCAACAGATCGTTTACCATTACGATGCGGAAGGGCGACTTTCGATTGTCGTTGACATGGATGCCGATGTCCGTCAATTCTACTCATACAACGGAAATGGCCAATTAGTAATCACGGCTCATTCCAGTAACGCAACTCTTGTCAATAACTTTGAGGATTCTAGCGGCGAATTCTTGGGAAGCAGTCTAGGCGAACATCTAGGTAGTACAAGACAGTTCATAGGCAACGTGATCCAAGAGGAAATTCCAAATACCGGTTTCGCTTGGTACTCGTTCACTATTACCGATGGCGAGTTACTATCAAGTACCTCGGGAAGTATTACATTGGGATTTGAAATTACAAGTCCCGACTTTGATCCGAGTGCAGTTTCTGTGCTGGGAGTACCGAGTGGAATTAGTGCGCAGGAGAGCGGTCGAAGCGTTGCCCTATTTACTTTTAGGATCCCCGGAACCTACGCACTCTCAGTATCGAGCCAAAATGGATCCGGAAATGCGGGCAGTTATGCTATGCACAGCTTCTTAGTAGGGGATGTTAATCAGGATTTTGCTGTAAACGGATTCGATCAGTCGATTTTCGAGAATGCTCTCGGAAGTAGGGAAGGTGAACCTGAATACATTGTAGGCGCGGATTCTAACCGCGATGGCTTTATTGACAATCAGGATCGCGATGCACTTCTTTCTGGGTATGGCTTTATCGCCAATGTATTACCGCAGGGCATGACGACAAACATCGTGGTTCGACAGGGAGAACTAGTATCTATTAGCTTGAAGCAGCTCATAAGTGATTTCGAATCCGACAAGTTGAGTTACCGTATCGCGTCCGTCGGTCCAGGTGTGAGTGCTTCAATTGACATCGTGAATGAATCCTTGCTTTTGAGTGCCAGTACAGGCTTGGATGAGGCTACTGAAGTTGAGTTGATTGCTGATGATGGAATGGGCCGGTCCGAATTGGCTAGGGTTTTCATACAACCTTCCCGATCACAATTGGTTCATCTAGCTCTAGAACAGGACCGAGGTGTTTTAAATGAAGGGGAAGCTCAGCGACTAGACGTGTTTGCAGAATACGATGACGGAAAAACGTTATTGATCGATGGTCGCCAGATTAACTGGAGTGTAAGTAACGAATCGATAGTCCAGATTCATGGAGGATATGTAGTCGGTATTTCATCAGGTGCTGCGAGTGCGATTGGTGAGTTGGACGGATTGAAAATCCCGACCGCCTGGATGGTTGGAGCCCCTGACGACATAGAAACAATAGCGACGGCTGTCCTAAACCTCGATGTGTATCCACATTCTGTTCTGTTGCCGTCTGGTGAATCTCGACAACTAAAAGTGAGCCTAAGTAATCAAGAAATCTCTTCATTTGACAACATTCATGTCACGTTTACGTCAAGCGATCCACGAGTGGTACGTGTTGATGCAAATGGACTCATAAGCGCGGTTGGATTGGGGGAAGCAGAAGTTATGGTGCTGGGCGGAGCAGGTCTGAAGCGAATACCAGTCAGTGTTCACGGTATCGAACCTTCGGGAGCCTTGGTTGGAACGGAAGGCGGCATTGTTGGCAGTTCAACGACAGGATGGGTTCAAATTGCACCTGGACTCTTAGGATCACCTCAGGTTATTACGCTAACATCATTGGACGCCAATACGTTGCCGGAAGTTCAAGAAGACGTGATGTTAGGAGCCGCTTTCCATTTGGACATTGGCGAATCGACTCTCTCAAATCCAGTGCAAATAGCCTATCCAGTCACAGGGATTGCGCCTGGTGAGACAGTGTTTTTTCAGCGAGCCAGTCAGTTAGTCACGGCGGACGGCGACATATTACCTATTTGGCTTCAAGATGAATTTGGTGTAGTTGGGGTTGATGGTATAGCTCGCACCTCTTCTCCTCCTTCAAGTGGCGTTAGGCATAGCGGCGACATTACGGTTATCAATCCGATTGGTGATCGCTCACCTATTCAGGCAAGCGTGACCCTAATCCGCGGAGATTTCACGAACTACGACGGCGTGGTAGTGACCACTTCTACGAATTTTGGTGTTACAGGGACAGCGCTAGACTTTTTATCTGGTGGCGCCGTCACTGGATTATTCGGTAACCAACATCAACTTACGATGTTTTTGCCTCCTGGAGAAACTGAATTCGAACTGTGGGTCGTCCGTGACGGCCTTGCAGAAAGGTTAGCTGTAGCGACAGCGGATCCGGCAAAGCAGACCGAGTTAGATTTCGTAATCGATGGTATTCCAACACCTTCAATAGCCGTTGGGGGTACACCGCTTATTGAACGCGTAAGCTTTGAACTGTTGGCAGGAGAGACCGGCCTGACACGCATGGAAGGAGTGATTGAAGGCCAAAACTTGTTTGTTCCAAGTCCTGCTGGATATGAACAGGTCGATCCATCGCAGATCGAGCTGCGAATTACGGCGGGTACTCCAGATGAGTTTGATGTTGACGGCAATTACTTGGGTGGCCTCCAAGATATTGTGCTTACTGGCGCAGATTTGTCATATGAAGTCTTGGGAGGCAAAGAATCGATTCGTTTTCAATTACCAAGTGGCATTCCAGTAGGCTTGATGCGTCTTCAGGTTGCACGGCCAGTGAGTGTAGTAGTTTCGGAATCCGAGCAACGGTTGGAACATATCGAATCGGTACCCTTTCAGGTTTCTGCGGAGAGCCGCTTTGCTTTTGCGGCTGCAACACAGGCCAACAAGATCGTAGTCGCAGAACGCGCGACAGATGAAGTCGGTGTGGATACATTCGAACTAACTTTGGAACCCAGCTTTGCTCGTCCATTATCTACGCTGGTCTCGGGGGACCGTACGCGCGTATATGTCAGTCTAACCGAACCGGATGCCATAGCGGTGTACGATGCAGTTACCTTGACAAGGTTGGACGCGGACGGAGACCTTCTGCAGGACAGCGACCAAAACCCAACCACGATCCGCGATAACATTGCGTTACCTATAAGCGCAAGAGTAGATCGCATGACCATTGACCCACGTAATGAGTATCTTTATGCGGCGGATTCGATTCGAGGCAGCATATATGTGATCGATCTAAGAACAGATTCTCCAACGTATCATCGAGTCATCCAAACGATTGCAATTCCAGATGCGCCATATGGGCTGCGTGGCTTGGCAATTACTAGCGATGGTCAGGACTTGGTAGTTGCGGTTCCCGGTCATCCGCTTAATCGAGCATTCGTTCAGGCCGGCCACATAGTGATAGTCGATCTGCGCGAGACTGAGTTTCCAAATGGTTCGGATTCAGACGGCAACCGGCAAACAATTTTGAGACCCCAGTGGCAACCCGTTGTTTCGCTGCAGGCCGGTCCTGAACCGTACGGAGTCACGGCGACGTCCGATCCGAATACAGTTCTATTCACGGATCGACGATCTGATGGAGTTGGGTACAACATTTTGAATCGCGATTTGAGAGGCAATTGGACGATACGTTCGTTTCCTGCTTTGTTAGGTGACCATCAAAGAATCAACTTGGATACCGTAACGTTGCGAGATCCGCTTGATGTCGACAATTTGAACAGCATCGAGTTGATTCCAGGAAGAACGGATTATGCTTTTGTTTCGGCCTACAACGCCAACCTTAGCAACGATGCGGTTGGTCGCATGGGTGGCAATATTGGAATCATTGCCGATCCACTAGGCTTGACCGAGAATGGTCCACACTTTGTTGCAGCCACAGAACACCAACCCGTATCGCTCCCTGATAATTTGGCTCTGGGAGGTGATGGAAGTACATTGTTTGTAACGATGCAGGGCACGAAGGAACTCTTAGCATACGATATCCCATCGATCTTCGCTGTGATTGATCAAGCCCAAAAGACAGGTTACGACCTGACTCGCAACTCACTCGAGCGAGCAGCTATTCAACTCTTCGGACCAGACACTGGCATACTTGTTGATCGTAGCCGCACAGTACCGGTCAGTTCCATTCGTGGTGCTGATTCAATAGTTGATTCCTTAAAGCTTATTGCGCCTGTCAATGCTTTCATTTCTGAAAGCAATCCGATTTTTCAATGGGATGTCGGAATCGCATTCGCGAAAAGTTATTTGTACATTTCAACCTTCCCAAGTGGAAATGGTCTATATCCAACAGATTTAGGATCTGTCGATTTAAATCCTTATCGCATTTTGACTGCCTACGAAGTGACTGCCGATGAAAATGGAACCGCAACATTTACATTACCGGATGAATTAAAGTTGACTTCGGGGCAGACATATTATTGGGGTGTAGAAGCACCTTCTGCAGAAGGTCGCGTTGTTCGAAAAGCCAGTCTTTTTCATACCAATCCTGTTCTAGTTGAATCTGCCGATCAATTCAGTGCAGTAACCGTAATCACCCACGGATTTACGCCTGATCCCTACACATGGTTCTCTGATAATGCGCTTGAAAACACGCCTGATTCATTCATAGATATGGCCCGGCTGGTCGCACAGCGAGGTGGTGATGGCGTTGTCATGATATACAACCGCGCGACAGGTCTGTTTGTCAGCCTTGATGGTCGTGATCCAGTTCCTGGACGACCGTTAGTTTTGGTTTCAGATTGGGTTAAGGAGTCATCGGTTAACGATTCGGGGTTTTCCGAGGCTGCTGCGGATGCCATTTTTGCATCCATCATGAAGTTGGATTCATCCCTGGGTGGGAAAATCCTGAAGAGCCCGTTGCATTTCATTGGGCATAGTCGCGGGACGGTTGTCAATAGCGAGATCATTCAACGGCTAGGTTATTACTACCCAAGCAAACAAAACATTCAAATGACCACCCTGGATGTACATGATGCACCACAGGCTTCTTTGGATCTGGAAGTCAAGAAAGTGGGCAGCATACTGGCAGCCTTAAACGGTACTTCTTTATCGCCCTGTCAGATCGAAGAGCCAACACTGAAAAGCCGTTTGGCATGTTGGGCAACCAATGTGTTGGAAAAGATTCTCGACTCTCGAGTTTTTGCATCTCTTACGAATGCTGTTGCAGGCCTGGTAGATTTGCAGGACTTGCACTATGCAGATTTTAGAGATCCCATCGTGCAAGTATGGAGTAATGTAGAGTTTGCAGACAATTATTTTCAAGACCTCGGAAGGACAACACAAACCTTTACGCCCAATGGCTATTCCTTGCCCGCAGCTGATATCAATTTGCGGTTACATGACGATCAAGCAGGGCTCGTCGTAAACGGCCGAGCAGGTTTTACACAAGATGACTTCGTTGATATCGAATCTTTACTGAATAAAGGATTAGGTGGTATTGCGGGTCCACATAGTCGTGTGTGGAAGTGGTATGCCGGGACTATTGACCTTTCACTTGAGGAATTCGAAGACGAACGCATTTGGAGGCGGCTATTTGACTCAAACTTTGAGGTTAAATTGGGGCAGGGAATTCCAGTTTCTTACAATGAGACTCCATGGTACCAAGCGTTAGAAGGGTCATCCTTTACTGGAACGGTTCCCACAGTTTCCGAGGGAATTGGTACGGGTTGGTTTTATAGCCAGTTGGGAGGTGGCGTTGAGTTACGTGCTACCGGAGGTGAGCGCGTAGCGGTGACTTACGACAATTCGCTTCCTGATGATTATGGAGATACGAGGTATCACGAAGCAGTTCCATCGTTATTCAACGGGGACTTCGAGTCAGGAACACTATGGCAAGCCCGATATGATCATTTTGACGATGAATTTGTTGGAAGCGAACGGCGGTTTCCGAGTTACTGGGGAATTCCCGGTTGGTTTTTTCACAACGGTGATGTTTCCGAGACGGGCAATTACGCCACAGAGTTTCTTCAAAACGAAGGAGACAATACGTACTTACTTCTAGACTCTGCGAATCCCGAGATCATTCACAATCGATTCTTTGCAGCAGACGACGTTCATGGGATTCGATTCTCAATACAGCCCGAAACCAGTAGCGGTACGCTGAGTGTCAGAGTATTCAAGGATGGCGCCTCGGAAGAAGTCGTTGTTGTTGATCTCGGACAACTTGAAGCGGGTGTAGGTGAGGATGTTTACGTTCCCTACCCAATGTCCGGAGCATACGACGGACTTTCGTTCGAGATTACTGGTGGTGCATTGTTATTAGACGATGTCGAACTGGATCGTGGCGTACTAATGTTGGACGCTTCAGGTGACCCCGATGATGGCTATATTGAGTTGGAAGTTGACCCTGAGTTTATTAATGGTGAAACAGTTAGGGAAACCGATTTGACATTTAAAGTTGACGGGACTCGAAGAGTTGATGCCATCTTTGTTAGTGCAAATAGGTTTATACAGAGTATTCATCAAGTTGGTTCCACAGAAGTGCTTGTAGGCAATGTGCCGGACGCAACTGTACCAATTGACGAGCCGCTTGGTGGAGGAAAGTGTATTGTCATTGCTACCGGGCCAGGCTTTCAATTTCTGCAAAAATTCCACGATCTTTCAAGTTGTTACCAAGAGATCTTAGGTGATGATTTGACGATTACCGACGTAGTGAATCTGGACATCAAAGTTAACCGAGATGTTACGGGCCAAAGAAGCCTCCAATTGAATCCGAATTTGATTATCGATGCTGCGGAGGTTGGTTTTGTATTCAGTGCCTTGGATTCGGATGAAATGGAATATGAGGTAGCTCATCCAGTACTCATCACTCATTTTGACGCCAATCCCGCGGATAAGACCTTCAATTTCCTACCGGTGCGCAGTGGGGAAGATCAATTTGCGGTCGTACAAACGGCCTTTGCGCCTGGACTTGCAACGCAATGGGACTTGAAAGTTAGTGGAACAAGTGACTTTTCGGTAATTGACGGAGATAGTAACGGATTGGCCTCAACTAAGCTGCTGCAACAATTGAATACAAACAAGACGCCCCAGGATGGTAGCCTTCAACTCAAGGTCAAGATTGACAATGGCTTTGTCCGCAAAGTTGGGTCGATAGGGATCCACGGGGAAGTTGTTCAAGAACGCAAACTTGCCTATGACATTGAACAGTTAATGATCAACTTGACGAACATGCGAGCCTCGTCGAACCCGGGAACAATCAAGCTTGATCAAGGGTCAAACGTAAATTCTTCCAACATTACTGTATGGGAGCAGACGATTCGCCAAGCCGTCGAGGATGAGCTCGAGGCGATGTTGATGGCGAATCTTGGGACGGCAGGTGTTAATATTATCGACTCGCGTGGTACATCGGCTGATGTTTCCGTCCAGTATAAGCCGACTCCCCATCCCAATGGTTCGGCCGGCATTTCGCTAGTTGGTTTGAATCGCACTCCGCTTGAACAACTTCTTAATTCCGGCCTCTATCGGGAAAATCCCTGGGTCCAACTATCCCGCATTAGTCAGTACCTAAGAAGTACCCAACCAATCAGTGTATACCTCCCGGCAATTATGGACATCGTGAATGACTGGACTCAGTTTGCAAAAGGGCTGGCGTATGTAATCGCCCACGAGTCCGGACACCAATATGGACTTTTTGACAGCTATTCGTATGGAACGTTGAGGGCAATTGCGAAATTCCGGAACAAGCCCATTCCCACTCTTTCAGCCGGCGAGCTTGCTGAGCTTCATGTGTTCGGCAAGCTAGATGATGCCGGGCTAATGAGTGGATACAGTCCAACGATACCGTTAGCTGCTCGTTACCTTGACATTTATGAAGCGACTTTGGTTTCCCTTTCGCTGCGCGACGGTAGAAGCCGGCTCATCGAGCTTTTTGACCGCCTTCCAGAAATTTCGCAAAAGACCGGCGATGCGAATTGGGATTCACAAGCGGGTCAACTGAGTAGATGGTATCAATTGTCCATGCTGCTGGATGATAAAGCATATGGAGGGTCTGGAACTACGCTGTTGGAGACGCTTCCTTTTCTCGTGCTGACGGTTGATCCCCCCAGTTCGCCCGCGCAAGCGCAGTTAGATGGTCGACTCTCGCTAGATTCGAATTTGAATTTCACAAATCTTCAACTGGCTCCCTCTAGGGCCACCACTGGAGCTGCACCAATCAGATACGAGAAGACTCAATTATCATTGGCTGGGCAGCTGAGAGACGACAATTTTGGTCCCTATCTAGCTGGCGTGCCTTTAAACATCGGCGTTTCAATCACCGACGATCAGGATTCAGACAAGTACTTTTGGAAGTTGAGAAACGATCCTTGGCAAGCGTTAACATCAAATACGTTTAATATCAACGCAAGTAATCTATTACCTGGTGAAAACGTTCTTACCGTGGCAGCCGTTCGGGATGGAGTTTGGTTAGGAGCAACGTCGGTCAATGTCTTGGCGATCGAGAGTGTCGACTTGGAAGTCGATTTACAATTGGCAAACAGCCAGATAGTTAATCTCGATACGAACGAATTCATAGTAGGAAGCTATCCGAGTAATTCCAAACTACTGGCTACTGTCAGCGGTGCTGTGGCGCTAGACCGAATTGCGAGTCAATTCTTAGTAATGGACGATTCAAGCGGATCAGAGTTTTCTCTCGTTGATCCCAAATCAGTTGACCTGTTAACCGCTAAATTTCAAGTAGATGCTATACCAAATCAGTTGGCTGCGTTCTTGAATCTTGAACTGACTGCAAATGGAAAAACTGTATCCGATGAAGAGACAATCAAGGCCCGACCCAGACCCGATTGGTTGGTTTCTTCGAATGTTGAATTGCCGTTTGACCCAGTGGCATGGCAATATGTAGTGGAAACTACTTTCCCACCTGGGGCACAATTCCGGTTGTCCACAGATATTCAAGCATTGATTGAATCTTACTTTGGTAGAGATGCAGAGACGTTCGTTGATGTCGGGATTCGAACTATAACTACGATTCCCGTGGATATCGTGCACACACCGTACTTGCGTCCTGTTGATGCGCGTCTGCAGATCAAGATCTTGGGATCTCAGATTGCAAGTTTCAACACACCTCTTACAAGCGACTATTTCGAGAATTCTGTATTACTGGACGCAGAAACTTTGTTGCCGATAGGTGGCAAAGTGACCGTCGGGCCGTTCGCCATTCCGTCGTTCAATATACAGCCGAAACCGCTTACGATTGCCGAAGGCTGGAAGATTGTTCCGGTCTTTGGATTCCCCGTTCCGATCGTCGGAAAGATCGAGGCACAACTGCGGGCTATGCTTTCTGGAACTTGGTCTGCAGGACTGCAATTCGAGAATACGACCAACGGCGTTCGTCTTATTGCCGATGGTACTTTCTTTAAGCTGGAAGGCGTGAATACAGGTTCCATAGCAGTTTCTGCGCAAGCTGGTGTTCCGTTGCTCGCGTCTGTTACGGGCCAAATCACTGTTGACGCTCAACAGCGAGCAAATTACGAAGCTCATTTCGGCGCGGAAGTTGCCAACGGGAATATTGTTCTTGATGAAAATGGAACAAACCTCGGTGAGTCATATGCAGCCTTGCAAGTGTGTGGCACATTGAATCTGAAAGGACGCGCCATAGTCCTGGGGGAAAGTGAACTGCAGTTTGGGCCATACAGCTTACTTCAAGGTATTAATGGAGATGGTTCGCCGTGGCTTTCCCTATTCGGCACCGTACCTGACGAGGTTCTAAAGCTACCTGTATGCGGTTTTGCACGGCCAATGATCGTCGGCAAGCAGATAATCGAAATCCCAGAGGGAACTCCAGGGGAACAAATTGTGCTATTCCTCACGAAAACACTTGGTTTGCCTGACGACCACGGAGTAGTAGTTACGGTCGAGCTTGTCGAAAAGGTTGGAAATCAAGTGACACGGGCCGCAACTGCGACCAAAGATTTTCAAGCTAAGGTCTATCAACAGGCCGCTCAGTTCAAAGATTCTGCGCAAGAGAGTTTTTCCTCGTTTGTCATCGACGCGATTATCGACGATAACGAAGTTGAGGAAGACGAGTCATTTACCGCTATTGTTCACCTTGATGGGTTGCCAAGCCACATTGATATCGACCCAATCGAAGTCGAAATCATCATCAAAGATAATGACGGAGGAGGTTCGGAAGGAGAACCGAATTCCACGCCGCAATTGTCGACAAATTATCTCAATTCGATGAGTGATGCCGCATTGAAATACTGGCAGTCGCAGGCCAAATTGCGGGTTATACCATCGATACACGTTTCGGTAACAGACTTACCTACAGGCACTTTGGCTGATACGGTTATTGAGTCTTTTGATGAACACGGCCTGCCTTCGAGCGTGTCAATTCGAGTGGATCAGGATGCTAGCGGAAACGGCTGGTTTTTAGATGAGACGCCCTATGAACATAGCGAGTTTACTCCCTCCGATTTACCGGGGGTTCTTCGATCAAAGAATGCTCCGAATTCCTATGATTTATGGACTGTAATGGTTCATGAAGTAGGGCATAGTCTAGGCCTTTCAAGGCAAGTGCCTCTTTTGAATAGTTTGGTGGCTGTTGGAAAAGATGATCGCAATGTGATTAAGACGGATGTCGGGTCGGTCTGGCTTACGTCTGATCTAGACCACGTCGACGCGAAACATCATTCTGATTCGATCTTGGCCGAACACATCCAGGTTGGTACGAGACATCTGGCATCATCTCTCGATTTTGGATTGCTAACGACAATTCAGGCATTTGCTTTCGTCTCAAGTGACTCGACAGAATTGCTTTCTCAGGCCTCAGGAGTGGGCAGTGGCATTGAAGATAGTTGGAGTCGTTTCAATGTATTCAGAGAAAACGTTCAGGATGCGCTTTTGCAGGGCACTCACCTGGCCATTGAGGATCGCAGGTTTGAAACATTGACTAATTCCACTCAAAGTCCCTGGTATGTTTCAGGCACTGTCAATAGTGCCAATGGAATTGCAACTATTTCTGAAAGTGAAAATCAACTTACTGATATTTCGCAAACTTTCGTAGTGCCGGCTGCGACACGAAGACTATCGTTCTCGCTAAGCAATATCCAGTTGGGTAGCCAGGACGGACAATCTCCCGGTGATGCTATGGAAGTTGCTTTGTTAGACGCAATGCAAACAACTTCGTTGAGGTCGGAGATTCCAGGGCTCGAGGGGAGCGATGCACTACTGAGTATTCAGGCTGATGGTCGAGTACTATTTGCTCCTCAAGTTTCTATCGTGGGTGTAAACAGCGGTGATATTGTCGACTTAAACCAAACTCTGGATGTGGCTATCGATCTGCGAGATGTGGCTCCCGGAACAATCGCAAGTCTGTATTTCGATTTGATTGGATTTGGAGATAACCAGAGTCATGTTGATGTTAGCAAGGTTAAGTTAGAGGCTGTCTTAAGTTGGCAAAATGAATTGAATCCACGAGATACAACGGGCGATGGCTTTATTGTTCCTCAGGATGTGCTGGTAATCATCAACGAGCTGAACCATCCAACGATATCCATAAACGGAGTATTGCCTGAGATTACCGATGCAATTGGTCCACCACCTTTCTACGATGTCAATGACGACGGCTATGTTGTGCCCATGGATGCGCTCATCATCATCAATTACTTGAATGCATTGGGCGGTGGTGAAGGTGAAGACAGCCTCGATGAGCCAACAGTAA
>JAGQOY010000358.1 GCA_020427005.1 Planctomycetales bacterium | reverse complement strand
AACTTACCCTCCCGAAATTCGGGAGGGTCGACCGCAACGCGGTCGGGGAGGGTCTTCAGCTCCTTCGCCCAATCTTTCTTCTCCTGATACTCCCTTAATAACTACTCATTTTTCCTTGCTCCGTTATCACCTCCTTTTCTATTGACCCTTGTCTCCAGCACAATTCCCTCATTTTCCCGGCCTCTGCAAGTCGCGCTGCACTATTCCTGCTCCACCCGAGTTCCAAAGTTTTCTATCCACATAAGACACATTTCCCATGAGGGGGGGGTGTGTAGCGGCGTTTATTTGTCCATAGATGAGGCTAACGGCAATTCAGTGGTACTTTCATCCCGTTGTCCGATGAACGCCAGAATACAGGGCTCTGAATATAACGATTGCATTAACTCGAACGGTTGGCCTAATTCCAAGTTTTGTTTTTGGAGAAGCGATGACTCGATCCAAGCACGGTGCCGTATTGGCCCAATCAAGGGAGTTGCTGAAGCGAGAGCGTTCTTTTAGACGCCTGCGAGGGCTTCTGCGATTGGAACATTTAGAAGAACGTCGCCTGCTAGCGGCCGACGTTGTTGGCACCGTAATACCTGCTTCGGTTGCCACTGCGATCATCAGTAGCTCGCCTGAAATTGCCGTTGGAGATCGCTTCTTAGACGCCGTCAATGAGCTCAATTTGGGTTATTCTGGCGACGATTTGCAGGGAAATAGTTCGTCTCTTCCAGCAACGGGCATCAGTCGTTTGGACGCCTATAACGAAAATATTATGCAAGCTGGGGATGATCCTTACGCCCAGTTCGCAGCTGCCGGAGGCGATATCCCGTCAATGTGGGACGACATTGGAAATTTCTACGCTACTCAAACCGATATGGGTGGCGAAACTCTACCTTCGGCGTTGGAGGCCATCAGGCAGCAGAGCCTAAACCCCGATCAACTTCGGAGGCAAATGATCGGCGGGGAGTTCGTTAACTCATCAAAAAGCGGTAACAGAACTGCTGAAGAACTTGCAAGTACGCAAATCGACTCCATCTTGGCACTCATGTTCCAGGGCAAGAACTTACAACCAAGTTCGCAGAGTCGGACCAGCCAACCACTGACAATCTCCGTGCAAGAGATATCCGCCGGAGCATTTTGTGCAGTGGATGGTTCGCATGTAGTGCCAAAAATTGTCAGTACAGGCGAAGGCGAGGAACCCAGCTATGACCCTGGCTATGGTACCAGCGACGGAGATTACTATGGTGACGGCGGATACGGCGATGGAGGCTACGGTGACCCCATGTTGCCACCTCCAATTGAAGTGCCACGTTTTGATTGGCCTGAAATGGACTACATCAAATTCGATGGCAGCTTGGATGTTTTCCGTCCCGCCGTGCAATCGACATTGCGAAATGTGGAGACGCTCGGAGTTTTCAATGAGTATTCGACCATCCTTGATGCGCAGATTACTCCGGGACTAAATTGGGTACGTATTACGGACCAAAACTTTATTGATTCAACGCATTGGACGTACAGCGAATCGTTGCTGCTGGGAGCACACCTTTCGAATTCGCTTACCGATGCTGACAATGCACTTTTGAGCGCTACGCGAGACGCCTGGATTCTACTTGAATTTACCGCCTCGCAGGGCATTACGACCGATCCAAACGCAGGAACCCGTTGGTCGACTTACACGATTTTTGGTGATGCAATAGGGTTTGGGTATGGTCTGCAAGGCAATCGGGAAATAGATCAAAGGATGGCGCTCAGTTGGATTGCGGCCGATGAATCGGTTGCTTCACCAACCAGTGAGGCTGGTCCACCAGAATTACCCGAAGATTTTGGCGGACACTCGGATTGGGCCAATGATGTTGGGATGGCCCTCAGCGTGGCTGGGCAGTTTTCTCTTTCCAGCCTGCCCGAAATGTTGCCAGGAGGCAGCAACGGCGATCCCGATGATCCGTACGGCTATGATCCCTATGGATACGATCCGTATGGTTATGGCATCGATACGTCGGCGGTAAGTTACTCCATTCACTCCAGCGGAGAAATGACAACGACAACCGGTCTGCAATGGGATTCTGGGTGGAATAGTGACTCGAAGAGCGGCGATCTGCAAAGCACATCTCCCGGACTAGGGGCAGTTGGCCTGTCTCCAGAGCCTGGCCGACTTACACCCACCTCAGGACGATTTACAGTTGACAATGCAGCGCTCGAGCTTCAGCGGCAAGGGTCGCTTGGTTCCGAAACCTTGTTGGGTGATCTAGAAGGTCAGGGACATGAAACTGGCGAATCGGGTGATGCCAATGATTTTCTCGACCTTTCTAGCCACGCCGACTGGAATATCGTATCGCAAATCGACAACCACACGCTCCGCAGCCTGCAGGGCAAGCTTTCATCGGGATTACTGGACAAGTACGGAGGCGAATTGTCGGCGGGAAAATTGCATACTTGGAAAAAGGATGACGTGCTCGAATTCAGTGGGTCCGTACCGTTGCTTTGGAGTGGTGAAATTGCGTTTGGTTATGACCTGGAATTCGATGAACTGGCCTCCCTAACCGATCAGGTAGACCTTGAACTGGGATTAGACCAATACCTGCAGCCAACTTACGATCCGACTGGGTCCATTGCCAAAGTTGATCTAACATCCGGTGGAATCTTATCGACTGTGACTTATCTCGATATGACCTACGATGAAGCGGATGATATTGATATGGACTACGTAAGCGAAATTGCTGAAAACTTGGTCCCCGATCTTGACAATCTACCCCTTAATTTTGCAGGCGACCACGGGCATTTTGTTTACTTTCATGTGGGCACAGGCTCCGGGGCATCTGGCAACGAGCTAGAATCCATCCTCGAATCGTTAAGCGATGACAAGCCAATGGATATTGATTGGTTCAGTCAGGGAGTCACGTACATGGATACGGAGATCAGCCATGTAGGTCGAACGTACCGGGATGAGATTGTTGGCTATGTCGATGGTTCTGACCTTTACGGTGCGGATTCGTTGATTCTCAAGTTTCAACACAATTACGACGAGCTAGGTGACGTGACAGCAACCATGCACACGGATGCCTCGGTCACTACTTCAGGTTCATTTGTCCGTAATGACCACGAAGATATTCAAGACTACAAGCTAAATCGCTATTTTGAGCAGTATTCGTGGGGTTCCAATGGCACGATCGACAATCCGGTAGACTACGTAGGCGGTCGCGATGCCCATTTCCAACAAACTCGAAATGGTCATGTACGAATCGATTTTTCACTGCCCGAGGAGAATCAAGTTGTCGACAGCGAGCCACCTCCAGTAACGGGAATGTTAGGTGTCGAAGTTGTTGCTTGGGGTGCGTACCCTCAACCGGGGCTGAACACCCTGGAGCATGCCCTTCAGGGCACGGTTCCAGAGCCGGACCCATTTCAACCACAAAACAACGACCACTACGAGCCTCACGAATTCAATACCGACCCACCTTTTAAATTAATTTAAAGGACAGGCAATGTAATTGACGAAGGGAAGGAGAATCTGGTAAACTGTGTTTGAAATTGAAAGGAAGAGGCATGACGTTAGCGAGAAGTCAGCTAGTGGATGTATCCGTAAGCCGTTGGTATCACTGCATTTCGCGGTGTGTACGCCGAGCTCGACTATTGGGCGAAGGTGGTACGGACCGGAAGAAGTGGATTGAGGCACGACTGAAGAAGTTGGACTCGATCTTTGCCGTTTCGGTTGGGGGATTCTCGGTGATGGATAACCACCTTCACTTGCTGTTGCGTCTTGATCCAGATGAGGCCAAAACCTGGACTGCGGATGAAGTGGTCGATCGGTGGTTTCAGCTCTACCCTCCTCGGGCTACGAACCGTACTGTGCTTACAGGTAAGCAGCTGTCTGAATTGAAGTCCGAGCGCGCTAGGGATTCCAAGTGGGTTGCAGTTGCACGCGATCGGCTTTCCTCGCTGAGCTGGTTCATGAAGAATTTGAAAGAACCACTAAGTCGATTGGTAAATCAAGAGGAGAAATGTACAGGAGCCTTTTTTGAGGGACGATTTAAGTCGATTGCCATCCTGGATGAGGAATCGTTGTTAAGTGTGTGTGCCTACATTGACTTGAATCCTGTAGCAGCAGGTATAGCCAAGGCTCCTGAAGCAAGTGAACAT
>JAGQOY010000357.1 GCA_020427005.1 Planctomycetales bacterium | reverse complement strand
AATGATTCCGAACAACAGAAGCTCCGATACAGGTATTTAAAGTATCCTGAACATTTTTTTTTTTTTTGTCGCGAAGCGTGTTGGTTGTTTTCTGAAAAAGGCGATGCAAGCTGGATTGAAGAAATTGCTCGCGAATATGTTCCGGCTTGGATAGCTCGGCTATTGGCAAGAACGCACTCTGGGCTTGGAAGGCTCGTATCGGCAAGAATGCACTGGCACAGCCAGTTTCACTCTACGCCGTTATCCCTTTGAGGCCCGTTGCTAGCCAAGAAATAGATCTCGATGCGCCAGTGAACTTTAGTCATTGTTAGATTTACAAAATCAGACAGTGACTTAATCACAACCCAGGTAAGAAGTAAGAACGCCCACCAACCCCGCCCAAAATACGCCTCGCTGCCAAGCAAGAAATCGCACTCGAAGAATTACTCAATCAACAAAACACATGCAAATTAGGGTTAACGGCGTACAGTGGCACCCTTCTTGCCAATCCCCAGTGGGCTGCTGTTTGAGTATGTTACTAGGGCGGTTGATCGAGATCCACAGACAACAGAAGGTGTTTGATTCAGTATTGTGCAACCACATCGGGACTCGTTCCGCATCGACCGCTTTTCTACAGAAGACCGACTACAGATGTCCGACTACAGAAGTCTGAATAAGGTGTGTTCGGCGACTTTTTTGAAAAATACTATGCTTCCCTCAAGTCGAACGCGCAAGGTGCTGTCCGGTAATAATTTGACACAACTTATCTAGGTCAGCATCTGTCATCGGGTGATAGCAAGGAATGAGAACTAAATTGCGTAGCAATGATGCCGCAACGGGGCACGTGCGTTCATCATCAGGCGATGGTAGCACGAGTCGTGTACTAGAAGTGGCGTCCCAACCATTAGCCTGCAAGTCCCGGATCATTTTCGGCGCTTGAGGGGTGACTACAGGAAAGAGCCAGTGCGTTTTCTTACGCGCGGTCAAACCGGGTAGTTGCCACGTACCTTGCCCATGCAACAGTAACTTGTCGGTCAGTTTTTGACCGGCCGCTTGATACCCGCTGGCAAAAGATTCGGCATTTCGACGTTGAACCATATGTTTTAGCGGTCCGCAAGCCTGCTGTCGAATGGCTAATATCAATTCGCTGTGCTTGTTCAGATTTCGAAAGACTTGATTGACAAATCTATCTCGTCGCTCCGCGTTGAAGAATCTGAACAAATTGAGCAGATACAAGGCCATATAGCCTGATATTAGTTTGAGCAACGAGTACTTGCAGATTCGCATTGCATATGACGCACGGCGTTGTTTCGGAAAGGCAGATAGCAGCCTTTCTGCCCGCTCGGAGACCGTCTGATCACGAATCTCCAATAGGCCGCCACCCAATGCGGTCTTGGCCTTGATCGGACCAAATGAAAATAAATTGGCATCTGCCTCGACCGATCCGTCAAACCCGGGAGCATAGGCCTGTGCCCAATCAAGCCACAATTGAACATTGCTCGCTCGAGCCCATCGTGACACGTCACTGACCTCAGGTTGTGTGCCAAACAGGGGAGCGATGAGTACGGCACGCGTTTTATCAGTCCTACGGTACTCTAGTTCGGTTACCGAGGGCATGAGCGTTGACAATTCGATGTCGACTGCAACGGGATTCAAACCATGTTCGCGCAAAATGCGAAACATGTCCGCAACGTTTAGCGGGCTAACTAGGACTTCACTTCCTCGAGGCAACTTGGCAGCTAATAGAAGCAGATCGAACGCCGTTCTCTCGGTCAGGGTCAATAGCCAGTTACGATCCCCATGTCCTGAATGGAGTTTGAACGTAAACGGGGCGGATTCGGTTTGCCAGTCCACGAGGCACAGGAAAATTCCATACGCCAAATCGTACCAGCCAATGTCAATTTGTTTCCTCGCCCACATTTCTCATCCGATAGCTGTTTTTCTACGCTGGCAAATGGTCCTATCGATAGATGCTGTCGCGTCAGAAAACATGCGCACGAATCGTGTAATTCGCCGCATTTGGAACAAGATCTGAATTTTCTAGATGAGAGGGCCCCAGGCAGGCGGCGAAGAGGATGAAATCTTAGCCTCGCGTCTGCTATGATGCTTATACTACAGTTGTAAATTGCTTGCAGTGGTTTCGGACCCTCGATGGCGGTTCAGCATGTGAGCATGGTGCGGGATCGTGCCATTCATTCGATTACCACGAATTTGAGTACCATAAAGTTGAGTACAGAGAAAAGTAGCGTAGAGAAAAAAATCTCAACGAAAATGAATAGCGAGAATAGCAAGAAGGGTGTCACTTTAGTCGAGTTGTTGGTCGTCCTCGCTATCATTACGGTACTATTGGGCCTTTTGTTGCCGGCTGTTCAGGCAGTCCGCCGGGCTGCTCAGGAAACGGTGTGCAAGAACAACTTACATCAACTGAATATCGCAGTGGCCAACTACGTTGGAATTTACAAACATTCGCCAGGTGGTAACTCTGAAGGTGTGGTTTCTGGGTGGGCCATTGAACTACTTCCGTTCATTGAACAGGGCAACTTACACTCGCGAATTGAGGGCAAAGCAACTGAGCAGTTACCGGAAGACTTGCGCAGACGCCCGATAATCTTCCGTTGTCCTATTAGACAATCATACGAATCAGTTTGGTCTGAATTCGATCCTGCGCACTATGTTCTCGTACCGCTGAATAACAATCGTAAACGAGACCTTTCGGTTTGGATCGCGGACGCGCCTTTGGACCTCAATGTACCCTGGACGGACAGTCCCGTTATTTCCCCTTCTGAGTTGCGAAATTCAGAAGGGCCGCATTTCAAAGGCTTTTATGTGTCAGGCAATTCGCAAGGCGTCCAATTGATGATCCACGGCGAATTTCAATATGATTAATCATGGCGAAGTTTGTTCTGGCGTTTCAAATTCGCAGACTTTATTTGCGTTGGGGTCTTACTGAATTTGCCGCTCAAAGTTAGACAAAAACGTAGCATCTCTTGGAAGCGTATTTTGGCTAGGAACTAATTGGCGAACATCGACCAAACCAATCATGGACTAAACCACTTGAGTCACTGTACTTTGTGTGGCTTGCTATGCGAGCTTTCGGCAGAGACTGTCAAGTCGTGCGCTAGACTAAGGAAACATCATAGGAGCTCAAAGCGAACTCCGAGGCTTGGGTCAAGCCATACACAAGGCTCTATCCCAGCAACTGAGGCTGAATTTGACTGCAATGTGGGGCTAACCAAAATGCAGCAATCTGCCAATCCTTTAATTTGGATTGACTCAGCGGATGTTAACACCATGAGATCTGCCCTACGGCTGACTCAAGCCCTGGGCGCAACGATTCATATCGGGCAGTCTTCTGGATCGGAACTGCTTGCCAGGACGATTCAACAAGATGGGTGGCTCGGATCGACGATGGCTGAAGTGGCCAGCCACAGCGATACGATTGTGTATGTCGGCAATAGCCTTTACGCAGAACTTCCGCGACTGCATTCACTTCTGGGCGGCGAGACAAAGACGAAGAGACTGCTACACATCAAATCACGTACCAATCGTAGATCGCAGGAAGGTACATGGCTACCGGCTAGTGACATAGTTGAATGCCCTAGCCTGCAGCTTTATGATGAGTTGACTGAACTTTGCGAATCCCTAGTCGCCCGACGCATGCCCATTTCAGATGTCGCCAAGCAGTTGCACGAATTCCTGGCTCCGGCAATAAACTCAGCGTGGGTTTGGCAAGTGGATGAGTTTACGAGCGAACTCGATCTACTTATTGTCAAACGCTTGTTGACCATTGCACGCCATTTGAGCGCAGAAAAACGTTGTTCACTTCTTGCCGTGGATCCAAATCCCGGTCGCGTAACTGCCGAAGAGACGCTGCGTTGGACGACTGGGTTGAGCCCGACAGCCACTTGGAAGGCGGGACGCTGGCAGAAAGAAGATTTTCGAACTGGCTACTCGCTTGACGATTGGCGAAGTGAGTTTGATTATATACTTCTCGTGCGCGGCCTGATCAGCGACCGAGAATTCCCGCAACTTCCCGTAGATGCACTTTTCACTAGCCAGCTTGTTGTTCCGCAACCTCAGGCCGCAGGACCAATTCAACTTAGGCGAGCGGCAGAAATAGATCTACCAATCCTAACCCGAAGCGTAAGCGAGGGACCGAACAAGAATCCCTCACTTAC
>JAGQOY010000356.1 GCA_020427005.1 Planctomycetales bacterium | reverse complement strand
ATCAGATCCGGCCCAATATCAATCAGTAGATCTTGGTTAATTAACGACGAGCACCGTTTGCGCAGACTTGGGCCGCCCGCGCGTCGCGCTGCCGTACAATTTTCACAACTACAGAATGCGTTGGGAAAGCCCTCCGATGCAGAGGTGCCAAGAAATGTGAGTTGCATAGATATCCTTAGGTTTCATTCTTTGCACTACAATAATTTGCTGATATAATAAGTCATTATGTAAGTCAAATGTAAGATGAATAGTGTAAGATAGATGTTGTGTATTCTTGATTGTAGAACATCTGGTATTCATACGGTTGTCTTACAAGCTATTCACCCTCTGACTTGAGCAACTCCAACGGACGTGACCAATCGCATCAATCGATTTCCTGAGCTTTTTGAAGCTTCTTTGCTAAGCTAGTTTCTTAACTATTTGGATCGTTACTTTACGAAAATGTAAATTCTGTTTTGGGATAGGTGGGCTGTCACTCCGTCAGAGAATTATATGATTGCCGCCAACCTGTGTAAATAAGTGTCTTCCCGTTATGAATGCTTCATTGATAGTAGCGTAACACAGATTTGCTCTGTGAATGTGGTTTATTAAGGTGGTCTTCCTTGCATCGTCCGTATACATCTAATCCAAGAGAGAGTACAACTCGTCGGTTCGCGTATGGCGATCGCCCACACCAATCGGTCCATCCAGGGGCAAAAACTGCCTCGCCAATTGTATCACATAGGCAGGTGTTGCTCGTGTTGGAACAGGGTGAGAAGACACAGCGTTCGCTGGCTGAACTACTTGATCCCAATACATATCTTGTTTTCTCGGCATCAAACCGCGCTACTGCTTTACGCCAGTTATATCTACGCCGCCCTGATTTGGTGTTGCTTGATCTGGATGTGCCTGAACTCGACGGCTGGGCACTGATCCGTCAGATGGTCGAAATCATCGACGTACCAATTGTGGCCTGTAGTAGCTATGCTGATGAGGAATATATTGTAGAGACACTCGACGCCGGCGCGGTTGACTACCTTGTGAAACCGATACGTTCATCTATGCTCAATGCGCACATTCATGCGGCCTTGCGCTATCGTTCCCCTGCAATCCCTGATGAATTGCCCGCCTATAACGACGGTTATTTGCAGATCGATATAGAGCGCTATCAGGTAATGGTCGGTGGGACACCAATCAGGCTGAGTTCTACTGAGTTCAAATTGCTTGCCTACTTGGTGACGCACGCTGATCGCGTTTTAACCTTTAACCAGATTTTGGAAAATGTATGGGGATGGGAATATCGCGATAATCGTGATTATGTCTACACCTATATGGGCTATCTGCGCCAAAAGATTGAGGTCGATCCTAAACAACCTCTCTATCTGATGACTGAACATGGCATTGGCTATCAATTTGTGAAACAACGCTATGCTACCGGTCATGATCTCAAACCCGCACACCCTTAACTCTCAGCTGAACAAAATCACAAAAGATTATGCGCAAGGTAGATTCTTCAATTTCTTGGATATTTCTTGGAATACTCCGCGAATTGTTTTAGATCTGGATTGTACAATTGTGATAAGGATATCAAACAAAGTGCCATTGATATCTGAAGGAAATGATCTAGTGTTGAATTTTTCACTAGATCATTTGTTGTGTGTTGAGAATCTTCCCAGTCTATCTAACTCCGCAGACACATCTTCTCATTCGAATTGGGCAGGTTTCGTACAAACCACATACCAGACCAATTGTATTTCCAGTACAACAGCGATTCGCGAAAGGCTTTCATCATGGTTCCCCAAAAGAAGAGTATCTACATTCTCGTAGCCGCGTGCATATTGTTTGGATTGAACTTTATGCAGGCTTCGTCACTATGGGCCGCCAACAGTGACGATCCGTCTGTCCCAGTCGGGATTACACCCACATTGGTCAGTGGGAATCCCGCTTTGTGTCCTGGTGGTTTTCGAATTGACCCACCCGCCGCTGGTACCTATCCGCTCGATGCGTTTGGCAATACCGTTACGGTTGTGATAAGTAGTACCGCAAATGGGCAGGTCTTTAGTTGGGAAGTTTCCGACGGCATTGTCATCGATCAAGTTGTTGCCAAAGGTGGCGACGCCGCTAATGTCTATGATTATACAGCTATCGACCCAGCCCCTACATTTGATGGGAAGCTTCATTCCCCTGTCAATTCTAGTGGGAAATATGCCAATCTGAGCCACATTGATTTCTGTTATCATTATCAATTAACTGTTACAAAGAGCGCCGAAACTTCCTATACCCGTACCTATCTATGGGATATTGAAAAGTCGGTGACACCTGATACTCTGGATCTCTTTACCGGTGACAGCGCTGATGTTACGTATGAAATAGCCGTGACGAAGAGTGGGTATGAGGATAGTGATTGGGCCGTGAACGGGGAAATTACTATCGTTAATAATACACCATTTGCCGCTACCATCACTGGTGTTAGCGATACAATTAGCGGGTTTGGGGCAGTTGCTGTGCAATGTGGCGTCACCTATCCTTATGCGCTTGCACCGAAGGACACACTCGTCTGTTCATATAGCACCGCTCTGCCTAATGGTACGAACCGCATCAACACGGCGACCGTTACTACAAGTAGTGCCAAGGTGCAAGGCGATACAGCTACCGCTGATGTCACATTTGGCGATCCAACCACACTTGTCAATGATACCATTACCGTTGAAGATACCAATGGCGACTCATGGACATTTGGTGATAGCGGTACTGTTTCATATCCAAAGACCTTTGCCTGTGACTCGGATAGCGGCACACATAAGAATATCGCTACGATTGTCGAGACCGATCAGTCGGATAGCGCTTCCGTGAGCGTTTCGTGTTATGAATTGAGCGTCACCAAGAACGCGCAGACCAGCCATACTCGAAATTGGGATTGGACCATTGAGAAAACGGCCTCTGAGGATGCACTAACGCTCGCTGTTGGGCAGTCGTTTGTTGTCAACTATAACGTCTCTGTGGTTGCAAGCGCAACTGATAGCGATTGGATGGCTGCCGGGAGTATTTCGATTGCCAATCCGGCTCCAATGGCCGCCACGCTGACGAGTGTTGCGGATCTGATCTCGCCAAACATCGCAGCCACCGTAAGTTGCCCAAGCCTTACTGTTCCGGCTGGCGGTACACTCGTCTGCTCCTACACTGCTGATCTGCCGGATGCTACGTCACGTACAAACACCGCAACCGCCACACTACAGAATTATAGCTATGCAGCAGATGGTACCGCAACGGCAGCCGGCACTACTGACTTTAGTGGCACCGCCTCTGTAACTTTTGGCGATCCGACCACTGTCGTGGATGAATGTGTCGATGTCACCGATGATCTCTATGGCGCTCTTGGCAGTTTCTGTGCAGAGCTTGGCGCGAATTCCCATACGTTTAGCTATGATATGACGGTCAAGTATGACACCTGCGGCAAATACACAGTCGTCAATAAGGCTACCTTTATCACCAATGATACTGATACTACTGGAAATGACACACACACGCTTGATGTGAATGTCCCCTGTGCCGGTGGCTGTACTTTGACGCAAGGGTACTGGAAGACTCACTCAAGCTATGGCCCTGCCCCATATGATGATACATGGGCCCAAATCGGTGAGGATACTACATTCTTCTTAAGTGGACAATCCTACTATCAAGTATTGTGGACTTCACCTGCCGGCAATGTGTATTACAATTTAGCCCATCAGTATATTGCGGCAAAGCTCAATCTGTTGAATGGCGCTGCCGGTGCCGATGTACAAGGCACGTTTGATAACGCAACAAGTCTATTGTCACAATATACGCCAAGCACGATTGCCGGACTGAAAGCCAATAATCCGACACGCAAGGAATTCGTAAAATTGGCCTCTATCCTCGATCAATACAACAATGGTCTGATTGGCCCTGGTCACTGCTCGGAAGCTTCGGTAAGTGGTGCAGCTTTGACGGGTGAGGGGATCCATGTCTTCTTGCCAAGCATTGTCAATCGCTAATCATACTCTGCTCTGAATGGAAACGAAGTTTTTACTGGTTCGGGAAACTCCGCTTTCCATTCAGCGCAGAATATAGTAGTAAACAGGAGCGTTGGTTCTCAACAGAGCCAACGCTCCTGTTTTTCCTGCGATAGGCCACTGACTCTGTTGCCTACCGCAGAACGCGATAGTCTGGCAACAGGGTGTTGCGTTCTGCCGTGT
>JAGQOY010000355.1 GCA_020427005.1 Planctomycetales bacterium | reverse complement strand
CCCCTGCGGAGCTTAAACCCTTCCATGTGGAAGAGTGGGTCGATAGTTACCGGCTATCGACCACGAGCCGCAGGAATTATTTTCGCACGATAAAGCGGTGCCTCAATTGGGCGGAACGACAGGGCTATATCGACAAAAACCCGATCGAGTTTCTTGAAGTCCCGTCAGCAGATCGAAAAGACACCTACGTTTCGCCCGAGCAATTTGAGGAACTCTTAACCTACGTTGTTGATCCGTTTCTAAGAGATCTCCTGGTTGTCACCTATACCACGGGTTGTCGACCTCAAGAGTCTTTGCGAGTTCAGTGTCGCCACGTCGAATTGAAAAACAAGCGTTGGGTGTTTCCCCAGAAAGAGGCGAAATGCAAGAAAGGTCCTCGCATCGTGTATCTAACCGATGATGCACTTTCCATCACCAAGAAACTGCTGGATGACTCGAAGCCAAATCAGTTTCTATTTCGAAACAACCGGGGCCACTCGTGGACGACCGAAGCCGTAAACTGTGCCTTCGATCGCATTCAAACCAGGATGGGCAAGCGAGTTTTGGAAGGAAAGGGATTTGTTCTCTCTCCGAAGGAAATCACTCGGTTCCTACCGAGTCTAAAGCCAACTCGCTTAATTAAAGGCAAGCCCCACACGAAAACCAAAGCCGAACTTCGCTGTGAGGCAAAAGTCAAGTTAATGCGGAAAAAGGCTCGCGAGGTTGCTCCACGGTACTCGCTCTACGCCTTACGCCATTCTTGGGCTACCAACGCTCTCCAAGCGGGAGTAGACGCATTAACCGTCGCAATCCTGATGGGACACCGTGACCCAAGTATGCTCGCCAAAGTCTATCAGCATCTCCAGCATAATCCCGAGCATATGCTTGAGCAGGCTCGCAAAGCTGCATCAGGCACAATAATAGAGTCGCGGAAATGTTGAGGAGCGATCGTCAACCGCCCGTCTTCCGCGACTCCAAGTAAAGGGAAAATCGACAACACAACTGTGGACTAGTTGTGTTGGCCGCAATCCTTGCAGAAATAATGGTTATTTCCATTTTCACATTCATATTTTGCGTGCATCGTTTCAATTGCACACTTTATGCATCGGCGATACCCTTCGAATTTCAGAAACCTTACGAGTAGCCTAGCTTCGTTCTTTAAAACTTTTGTAACCCAAGTTCCAGCTGACATGTCAAATGTCCTCCAAAAGTAATCCAAAAAGTGCTTGATGCGAATGAAAGTTTTTACATTTTCCAGAGCCTCTCAGAGCGATTCTAGGTAAACGCCGCCTGCTAGACTTGAGCAGACTCTGAGGTCTGAACAGCAGAGAACTCATTAATCTCTGCGATACACTCCCCATCTCCTTCACAACGACTGGCAGTCGAATTCAGTAAATGCCTGCCCGTCCGAAATAGATCGAGCATTTCACTTCGAGTCGGGCGCCTGCGAGACGCAGATGCGACCAACCGCATTTTTTCTTGTGTACTCGAATTTGGCTTAATCATCTGCATTTCCTTTCAACGTAGAAATAAGAACTAAGGACCGCTCGTAACGTTTTCGCTGCTCACCAGCATCGCGGTCACCCAATACACCAGAATACGGAAAGTGATGGACATATCTTCCGAACAATAGATTGCAGTCGTTTATATATTTTCGCGTGTCCAGAATGTGATGATGCCAAAACACATCTACATCCCTCTCTGGAGCGAGACTATCTTGATCGCTCAATCTTATTGCCTGAAGAAACCATCGATAATCTAACTCGATACGGTCTATTTTCTCCAGCGACCATTTCTCTTCCCAAACGACCTTGAACGCGATGCACTCGAGATCGAGATTACAGATATCGGAATCCAGTTGCATGACTTTCTCCAGCATATATACGCATTGCATCCATAGCTTCAAAATCCGCTAAATCAACCCATTCCATGGAAGACCTTCACGTGTGTAATACGATCATGTCGCCAACGAAGTGTCTGGCTACTGCACTAAAGCTTCCAAGAATCACTTGCTCGGTCACAGAAAAATACGAACCGATTCTCCCAAAATCACTCCAGCCTTTTTTCATCATTCCGGTCAGGCAAAACCAACCCTACTGGCCACCTCGTGGTCGTCTTGAGCAGAACGTTAATAAGAATTTTCTCTGCTATCGTCGGTTCACGTGAACCGCTTTGCTCGCTACCCATATTCCAGATCCTTACTTGAAGAATTGCTAAACCATGTTTCATCGTATTTGGGGCTCGTTCATCGCAACGGCACACTCGGAGAATAGCGAGTGACAGTCGGATTGCAGAGCCGCTTCAGCTGCCAGGGCAAGCTGGCAGCTGAAGGGTAATCATCGCAGGTAAGGATATGATCAAGATCCTGCGCCACCACCGAGTCCCGCGGCAGCTCCGGTCTTCGCCGCTACGGCCACTGCAACGGGAATGTTACCGCCCGTTGCGACAAGGGCTAGAGCTCCCGAAACTGCCGCTACACCCAATCCTATTGCAACACCTGTTTCCACTTTTTCGCCAAACGTTGGCCTTTGAGAACGGTTTTGATCGCTACTCATAATGACTTGCTCCGATTAAGAAAGTTTCCAGTTCAGTCGAGTCAGATCGCTGACTCGATACCGTACGTATCCTTTGACTCTGCAATCCTCCCCTTTCTTTGAAAAAGTTATCAACTCAAACCTGTAGTTTGCATATTGGTTCGTAGAAGCTTCCTATCCGCTGTCTTGGCACAGTCACAGCACCCCACGCACGCTTTGGGGTTATAGACTGTGGGGCCTCCAACACATGCGTTGTTTAAAAACCAATTCGCATGTATGACACTCCTCTCCGCGTTTTGGACACACACATTGAGGCCTAAACGGCCGTTTGTAGTTAACATTTCCGCTTCCTTTTCATCCAACGAGAACTTGGGCTGTCACCTCAGAAACTCCCATTACAGTGATCCTGTCCACCTCCAGAACAATCGTGGCTGTTTCCTTTGCAATACGCCGATGAACTGAGTATCCCGAAGTATCTTCGATATAGTCGTCTAGTATCATCTACAACTCCAGCGTCTTCCTGCTCATCCCACGGAGTTGGAGTGTGATGTAAGTACCGGCCAAAATGCCTTTGGCACCATGTACCATATAGACGCGTATCCAAAATAAAGCTGTGCCAGTACCAATCTGCTAAATTTGATGGAGCTAACGACTTTTGAGATATTCCGAGTAGTACTGCAAACTGCAAAAACTCATTCTCCGACCTTGCTAGATCCGCCTCGCTCACGTGTCCGCTTTTGGCAACTTGCTTGAGTACTCGAGCATGTGAATGTCGATCGCTGTCAAGCGAGATTGCAATCTTCAAGGCATCTAGATCTGTCATGCCTTCCTGAGTTAACCCAAGTGGCGTCTCATCTTTACTGGTAAACTGATGTGCTTGCATACACGCAAATCCCACAAGACGTCGTTTTTGAATAGCAATCCCTTGTCGCCTGAAATCCTTTCCTTGCTATTAAGAATATTCGGTTCACAAATACGGGAAACAGTGCCAGCGGTTAACAATGGCAATTGGGACCGAACTGTTTTGCGTTGCCGAAACTCCACGATCAGGCTCGCTAAGAAATGCCCCTGTTCTTATGCCAAGACTGAAGTGAAAAACAATGCAATTGCGTACTGCTACTTGGCCCTGGAATGCCTTTGACGCAATCAGAGAAGAAAAGGGCGACACTGTTTATGATCTCGACCAAGTGTCCAGCAGACGCATCGTCCAGAAAACCTCGCGGTTCTAGCAATATCCGTCACAACGAAACATTCAAGGAGCGGAAATTGCCGAAGAGAAGCAATTCTTTACTGTCCTTGGGCTGCCAAATCCCACGCGATGCAATAAACGGCTCGGATAAATAGCGTTCGTCAATTGAAAACAACGAACTGCACGTTGCAATTCCGGTTGCAGTATTTTATCGCATTCACCGTTAGCAGTTGCCGTCCAAAGAGCGGCGAATGTGCCACACAAAATTATCTAAAATTAGCATTAGACAACGAGTAATGTAAGCGCGCTTCGACGGATCGAATACAACTACATTGACTGAGGGCCCTCCAGGGTGCTCGTAACTACTAACTTTCTCATATCCCATGCTTCTCAATCTTCGCGTGTTTGAGGAGATGATTTCATATGATACAGCTCGAATCGGTCGCACATTGTCTGTATCGAGCAGCAAAGCGATTTGCAGCAACAGAGATCCGATCAT
>JAGQOY010000354.1 GCA_020427005.1 Planctomycetales bacterium | reverse complement strand
GACGACACTATTCGGCTGTTTATTCGAGTCCATCGGATCCATGTCGGGTGCCACTGGCTTTGCCTGTGTGCTTCACAGACGACACTATTCGCCTGTTTATTCGGGTCCATCGGATCCATGTCGGGTGCTATTGGCTTTGCCTGTGTGCTTCACCGACGACACTATTCGGCTGTTTATTCGGGTTTATCAAGAGCCCAATGATGGTGCGCCGGAAGTTTGTTGAGATCCAATCCGGATCGGGCCATCCGAACGAACTTTTCACCTCTGCCTCTGCGCCAACGATTAGGTGATCATTGTTCCGTCGGCTGGCCAATCGAGTGCAGTCGCATTTAACGTCCCCCTTCCTCGTGAAACGAATATCCTGCGCGAAATGCAGAGAGCGAGTACGGCACGACAATTAGGACGAATGCGATGAATGTCAGTCGCACGTATCGCAAAGTCAAATCAACAGAGGGGCAAATTCAGCGTCACGAGGTCAGCGCTATTTCCGCTTGATTAACGACTCCAGCCTTGACTTCAAATGTGGGAGGTGATTTTGAATACTTGCGAGGAATACGAGATTTTGGAACCTTGGCAAACCCGGCGTCGGAATCCTCCGGATCTTCGGTCAGCTTGTCGGAAAGTATCACCGTGTGATTTCCAACTGTTGCCCCTTCGCTTTCTGAGTCGGATAATAGCAATACGAACTTGCCCTCTGAATCGGTCAAACCAAAGGAACCCACGCCTAAGTTCTCAGAATCTTTGTTCTCTGGCTGAAACAGAATGCGAATATCTGGCAGAGGTTTTCCATCTAAGGTCACTACACCCTCAACCTTGGCTGTGTTCCCTGATCCACATCCAACGACAACCACACAAGAAAAAGCCATCAACCAACTACCTATTGTTCGCATCGTAACACCACTGTCTTTAGATTGCAAAATTTGATGTGTAAAAAAGGAAAGCGAAATGCTGCTTCCACAACACTTCGCCCTTGTTCGTGAATTCAACTAACTCTAGAACACCCATCCATTAAAGCGGATCAGCAAAGGTTTCTCCGCCCGCGACGGTTGACAAGGATGCATAGACGGTCATATCGATGGTTGGGAAAATTGGGTTGACCGAACCATCGGCTCGAACGAACTGAATCGCGCCTCCACTGTGCAATGAACCGAACGCTCGCTTGCAGGGATTGGAGTTACCTTGAGAAGCGCACAAACTATAGTCTGCCAAAAGCGTTCGAGATTCAGGTGTTGCGGTCGACAGCGCAAAGGATGTGTAGGAATACGCCCAGAACGTCGTTCGGCGCGGGGTAGTTATCGTTGTGTATTCACCCACCATCAGTGTGTTGCTACTGCCATCACTAATGGAACCAAAGGTTTCGCAGGCATACTTATTGGCTTGACCGTTTACGCGACCGGTCCAGTGCAATACTCCCTTCTTATTGATCGGGCATTCAGGTCTAAGAATGTCCGATGAATCCCATTGGCGACGGTACTGATACTCGCCATTAAAGCCCCAACCTACTCCACCCATACCGCGGTAGGAACTGGTTCTGGATTGCAAGTTGTTATGCGGACCTGAAGCAGGCACTAGCAGTTTGCCCGCGCTTGGATCGGACGGACAGTTATAGGATGGCATGTTTTGCTGACGCAAAAATGAATTGGCAGGGTCTTCGATCGGAAGATTTGGATTGTAAGTTCCGTTGAGGTTGGCCTGTTCAATAAAAGGAAGAATGGCTACCGACCAAACAGTGTGGCTCGGAGTGCCACAGCAATTGCCATCCGTGATATTGCCAGGCGGAAACTTCTTGTAGGCACTTTCATAATTCAGAATCGCAAGACCAGATTGCTTCAGATTGTTTGAGCATTGCATGCGTCTTGCAGCCTCCCGAGCTGCCTGGACGGCTGGCAATAGCAAGCCCACCAAAATGCCAATAATGGCAATAACCACTAAGAGCTCCACGAGCGTAAAGCCCGAACTACGACGCGACATATGCTTTCTCCAAAAAAAGGAAAGTTAAGAACACCTGTAACAATTCCGTTTGGGCCTGTGGCTAGCCGTTAACGGGATCGTTACGGCAACAATCTAATGATTGCGTCAGTAGCATGTCAATCTTTTTACTTTAAATGCGAACGCATAAACGAAAGAACATGTACATTGCCTTTTCTTAATCTTCACTTAGGAGACGCGAAGCGTTTCAGCGAACAAACAGACTATGGGACCCGCGATTCAAGAAAACTAGGGTCTGCATGTAACCACTTATTGCAAGCCACTAGTCACGGCCTGCCCAAACATAACGACTTCGTCAGTTTCGACATATCGCAATCACGCGATTAGTAACCAGATTTTGATCTAACCGGGCGACTGCAAAAAACGCGTTGCAGAGATGGCGTCTATTGATCGCAAAAATTATTACTAGGTTATTTCAGATTGGTTTGCATTGCCAAGCTTGCGCACTTAAGCGCTGCGCGGGATCAGCGCCAGCAGATGGCCATTAGAAATGATCTTTGAAAAAGTATTCGGCATCGCAACCTTTTACTATGGAGATGCTGAACCCGACCATATCAATGGTTGGCAGGGCGGAATTCGAGGTCATGCGCTAAAACAATCGAGGCAAGATGTTCGAGGAATCTCGGACTGGGGGCAATCGGGGCCTGGGCGTGGGGACTGAGTCGAGCAATGGATTATCTAGAGACACTGCAGGCCATCGATTCGCAGCGCGTCGTGGCGTTACGGCGATCACTTTCGTGATTTTATTGATCGACCCCAACACCTTCCATTCGATCAGCAGATAAAAATGGCTGAATGATGTTTAAACACTGCGCTGTCAAGATGCCTAGTCTGCACCTCACTGCCATGCATCTCAATGACTCTGTTGCTTCATGAGCCTTGTCGCTTGAGATTCAACGATGAAATCCTTAGCCCGCGTCCGATGTTAACGCTATTTCCGCTTGATTAACGACCCCGGCCTTGACTTCAAACGTGGGAGGTGATTTTGAATACTTGCGAGGAATACGAGATTTTGGAACCTTAGCAAACCCTGCATCGGAGTCCTCCGGATCTTCGGTCAGTTTGTCGGAGAGTATCACCGTGTGATTTCCAACCGTTGCCCCTTCGCTTTCCGAGTCGGATAAAACCAGTACAAACTTGCCCTCTGAATCGGTCAGACCAAAAGAGCCCACGCCTAAGTTTTCAGAATCCTTATTCTCTGGCTGAAACAGAACGCGAATATCTGCCAGAGGTTTTCCGTCCAAAGTCACTATGCCCTCAACCTTGGCAGTGTTCCCGGATCCACATCCAACGACAACCACACAAGAAAAAGCCATCAACCAACTACCGATTGTTCGCATCGCAACACCACTGTATTTTTTTAATTGGAGATTAATCGTGTAAAAACAGGAAAGCGAAGTGCTGTTCCCACAACACTTCGCTCTCGTCAAGAATTCAAGTTGTCAGTAAACAGTCAATTAAAGCGGGTCGGCAAAAGCTTCTCCACCGGCGACGGTTGACAAGGATGTATAGACTGTCATATCGATAGTTGGGAAAATTGGGTTGACCGAACCATCGGCTCGAACGAACTGAATCGCGCCTCCACTGTGCAATGAACCGAACGCTCGCTTGCAGGGATTGGAGTCACCCTGAGACGCACACAAATCGTAGTTGGCCATAAGTGTGCGAGATTCGGGAGTTGCGGTCGACAGCGCAAAGGATGTGTAGGAATACGCCCAAAATGTCGTTCGGCGTTCCGTCGTTAATGTCGTATACTCGCCTACCATCAGCGTATTGCTGCTGCCATCACTAATGGAACCAAAGGTTTCGCAAGCATACTTATTGGCTTGACCATTTACGCGACCGGTCCAGTGCAATACTCCCTTCTTGTTGATCGGGCATTCAGGTCTAAGAATGTCAGACGAATCCCATTGGCGGCGATACTGGTACTCACCAGTAAAGCCCCAACCTACACCGCCCATTCCACGGTAGGAACTGGTCCTGGATTCTAAGTTGTTGTGCGGACCCGAAGCAGGCACTAGCAGTTTGCCTGCGCTTGGGTCGGAGGGACAGTTGTAGGATGGCATGTTTTGCTGACGCAAAAATGAATTGACAGGATCCTCGATTGGTAGATTCGGATTGTATTTACCGTTGAGGTTGGCCTGTTCAATAAAAGGAAGAATGGCTACCGACCAAACAGTGTGGCTCGGAGTACCACAGCAATTACCGTCCGTGATATT
>JAGQOY010000353.1 GCA_020427005.1 Planctomycetales bacterium | reverse complement strand
AAGACGAATGGAGGAGACATTACCGAATTTCGCCGGTAGTTTTAGGCGTAAGAAATTGGCATAATAGTACCTGGATTGTAAAGCTCCGTCCATTACTAGACTGACTTGCATTTCCCAACTTCCTTCCCACCGAACTCTCTCGCCTCATGTCATCTCATTAGGACTTCAACCTTGGCAAAACTAAATTCAAATGCTTTCATTCTTTGCCTATTGTGCCTTCATTTGACCACTTTCCGAGTCCACTCAGACGAGGTAACCGTAACAGTTGAAGAAAGACTCAACACCGATCTAAGTTACTTGGCTTCAGATGAACTTGAGGGGCGATCCGTTGGCGGTCAGGGGCTGAACACGGCAGCAACCTACATCGGAAATCGCATGTCGGAGCTCGGTTTGGTAACTGATGCATTTAATGGCACCCCATATCAAAAGTTTCAGATCCCTGGACAAATTGAACTGGGATCAAATGCGGACAACTGGGTTGAGTTTACGACTTCTGTCGGAGTAACCAGATTAGAACTCAACACTGATTTCAACCCGTTGGCATTGGGAAGTAGCGGAGTGTTCGAGGGACAGCTAGTGTTCGTTGGATACGGTATTGCTGCCCCTGAATTAAATTACGACGAGTTCGCGGATCTCGACGTCAAAGGGAAAGTTGTTATTGCTATTCGCAAAGAACCACAGCAATCCTCTGACGACAGTGTTTTTGATGGGCGCCGCAATAGTAAATACGCATTGTTTTCAACAAAAGAGGAGACAGCTTTTGCCAAAGGAGCTGCTGGGCTCATTATCGTTAACGACTATGAGAGCGTAAAACGAGCTGAGGGCAAGGATCAGATACTGCAATTCGACGGAGCAGGCAAAGGAGATCCTGCCAGCCAGGTGCCAACTGTGTTCGTATCTCGCTTGCAAATAGATAAGCTTTTAAACCTTGCGGTTGGGAAGTCATTACAGGATATTGAGCTTGAAATAGACGAGAAATTGGCGGTTCATTCCACTGAATTGACTGGTTGTCGAGTAAAAGGAAGTGTCTCGCTTTTGGAAAAGCCCATCGACACGCAGAATGTAGTGGCATTGCTGCCCGGCAAAGGAGTTTTGGCAGACGAGTATCTCGTCGTAGGAGCTCACTACGATCATGTAGGGATGGGAGGCCGCGGCTCTTTGGCCCCTGGTACTGTGGCGATTCACAATGGTGCCGATGACAACGCCTCGGGAACCGTTGTCCTCATGGAGATCGCTAGACGCATATCGGCAGACTTAACTCCTGATCGAAGATCCATTGTCTTTATTGCGTTTAGTGCGGAGGAAGTCGGCTTATTGGGTAGTAAGTACTACGTCCGATCGCCCCGATGGCCCTTGGAATCGACTGTCGCAATGGTGAACATGGATATGGTTGGCCGATTGAACGACAACAAATTGACAGTTTTTGGGACAGGTACAGCAGTTGGATTTGAAGACTTAGTGCAACGCCATAATGCTGCCGCTGGATTTGCATTGGAGATACAACAGGCGGGCTTTGGTCCAAGTGATCATGATAGTTTCTATAAAGAGAAAATACCGGTGTTCCATCTATTTACTGGCTTGCACAATGATTACCATCGCCCAAGTGATGATGTTGAATTAGCCAACATCCCTGGCATGGCTCGGATCGCCGATTTTGCAACTGGAATTGTCATGGAATTGGCAACTTCTCCAGGCAGACCTGAGTATTTGGAAAACACTTCGCGCGCCGATGTGGGACGCAGCCGACGAGGACGCACAGGTAGCCCTCGCCCCGATAGCCAACGCCCATAGTCTGATCCAGCAACTCTCGCCCTGAGAAGCTAGATATTCCAATCATCTAGTGAGGGGCAAACCTCCTACTTCACACTCGTGATTTTTTGGGTACCGCTCAGTACCAATTGCCTTTTTTTCGGAGCCTCTAGAATGGCAAAGATTTCTGGCCAAGTATTTGCGAAGCCGAGAGGGCTTTCGTGCCTTGCAATGAGAACTTGTTATGCCGCGATGTGCATCCTGTTTCTGCAACTTTGCATTCCTCGCAATCCTGCATGTGCGGATGATCTAAAAGAACATCCGAATGTAGTCATTCTCCTAGCAGACGACCTAGGCTGGAAAGACGTTTCCTGTTACGGCAGTACATTTTGTGAAACGCCAAATATCGATGCACTTGCGAATGGAGGAGTTCGATTTACTCAAGCCTATTCGGCTGGATCCATTTGCTCACCTACGCGGGCAAGTTTGATGACTGGAAAGTATCCCGCTCGGCTTGGCATCACTGATTATATTCCAGGTCTACGCTCGAAACCGAATCAAATGCCGACTCCAAGGACCGTCATGCAACTGCCCCTAGAAGAATTAACTTTGGGCGAAATGTTTCAGCAGCAGGGCTACGAGACTTTCTATAGTGGCAAGTGGCATTTGGGAGAAGCCGGATTTGAGCCTTCGGACAATGGTTTTGATCATTATATAAGTGATCGTGTCCTAGGAAACCACGGCCAAGATTGGACAGTTGGAACTAGGATCGTCGAGTCTTTCGACAGTTTTGTCGGTTCGCGGAATTCAGAAAAGCCATTTCTGGCGTACCTGGCTTTTCATGAACCGCACACACCAATTCTTGAGTACCCATCCCATATTTCCCGTTTCAGAGAAAAGAGTGAGCAGCTTGGTCCAGCCCCCTCACCGATCATCGAAAGAGATGGAAAAACCCGTGCACGTGCAGATGACGCTGCCTACGGAAGTGAGGTAGCAGGCTTAGATGACCTTGTGGGGCACGTCATGTCCACCTTAACGCGCCAGGGCCTGGTCGACGAAACAATAGTTGTTTTCCTATCGGATAATGGTGGTTTGTCCACCAAGGCACAGCCTGGACCAACCAACAACGCTCCTTTGCGCGCCGGCAAAGGTTGGCTCTATGAAGGGGGAATTCGAATACCATTGATTATCAAAATGCCTGGCGACAGAGCAGCATCCAAAATCTGTGAACAGCAAGTGATGAGTTTTGATATTGTACCCACCGTGCTGGAACTTGCTGGGTTGGAGGCATATCCAGAATCGCACGTCGATGCGCGAAGCGTAGCGAATCAAGTAAGGACACCAGAAGCAGCACTTCCACAACGTGCTATATACTGGCACTATCCCCATTACCACGGATCAACTTGGGCGCCAGGGGCTGCCATGCGAGTGGGCGATTGGAAGTTGATACAGTTTGATCACTACCGCCAAGTAGAACTTTACAATCTTGGTACAGACCTTGGGGAACAACACGATGTGGCTGCACAACACCCAAAAATTGCACATGCTATGCAAGCTCAATTAGCTCAATGGCAAGCTTCCTTGGGCGTTCAATTTGCCACGCCGCGCAATATGCTGAGGGAAGAATTAGTCGCGTGGTGCGTCGTACCCTTTGATGCCAGTCATCGAGATCCAATTCAGCGCTCCGAGATGCTCCGAGAACTTGGCTTACGGCGTCTCGCCTACGACTGGCGTGAGGAACATGTAGCGACATGGGATGCAGAATTGGATGCACTCAAAAAGAATGATATCCAGTTAACAGCTTTTTGGTGTTCAAGTTCACTCGACCCGACGAATGATCCCGGTACTCAGCGGATCGTTGAATTCCTGCGACGTCGAAATGTGGCTACGCAGTTGTGGGTCATGTTGCCGGACAATGAATTGGCAAAAATCTCTGACCCTCAGGCTCGAGTCGAACGTGCGGCCAATTCCATCGTAAGCTTAGCCAATCAGGTGGAGCCATTGGGCTGCCAAGTGGGCCTGTACAATCACGGAGGATGGGTTGGACGCCCCGATTCGATGGTCAAAATTATCGAACTTGCCAAACAATCCGCTGACAACGTTGGTCTGGTCTATAATTTCCATCACTCCCATGAGGATTTGGATTCACAACCGCAGTCACTTCGCCAAATGAAGCCCTATCTGCTATGTTTGAATCTCAATGGGATGGAGCTTGGAGGAGAAAAGATTCTGCCCATTGGACGTGGGAAGCTTGATTCACAAGTTTTGAGCTGGATTCGACAAGTTCAATATGCTGGTCCAATCGGCGTGCTTGACCATCGGCCAGAATTAGATGCAAAAGAGAGTCTGTTAGAGAATCTTGAAGGACTTGAATCACTTCTCAACCAACCGTCACGCTAACATCAAACGTGAATGCTTTTATCTGAGGCGAGCGGCAGGAATAAACGTCCCAACCCGAAACGTAAATGAGGGATTCTTGTTCGGTCCCTCGCTT
>JAGQOY010000352.1 GCA_020427005.1 Planctomycetales bacterium | reverse complement strand
GCAAATGTGCGAAAAAACGCTACTCTTTCGTGGAGATTGCTCTAGCATGCACAGTGAGCAAACAAAGAAAAACCAATGGCAGCGGCAAAAGCGGCTCAGGCACGCTGGAGAGGCTTTCTGTGGATACGGCATAATGATCAAATTGGCCGTTTTGGTCACTTATCTCTCTAAATAAAATAAACTGTCGATCCGTCCAAGGTAGAGCACTACTGGCTTCGTCAGCCTCAAAGATTCCGTTGGCGCTGCTATCGCCGAACATGGATACTGCCTCCCCAGCCGCTCCCGTGATGCCAATTGCAGCATTCAATTGGGAGAAGCCCGTTGGCAAGGATGCTTCGAGGGCAGGATCTACGAAATCGCTGGTGGTTGCTGTGTGGCTGACATAGGAAAAAACTATGTCATTGTGCAGAAACTGAAAGCCTTCATATTGAAAATCGTCACCAAAAATGACGGCTTGTATCGAACGTTGGGTATCTATGAAATCACCGCCAACTACCAATTCGTTATATAGCCGAACATGCTCCCAAGTCACACTGTACCAAACTCCTGGTAGGTTGCGTTCGATTACACGGTTGTTTGGACTATAACTGTCGGGCAATTTTGCGATGAAGAAATCATCCCACATTGGTGCAATCATTGCTCGCGCAGGAGTTAGCGTAGCAAGAGGTTCTGCGAAAAAAGAACTGCTACCAGTTGAATTCAAGTTGCCGTTATCTGAAACCCACAGCTGCGTTACGTTTTGCCCAAAGAGCCGAAAATCTGCAAGGCCAAGAGATCTCAAAGTAACCACATCGTCTAGTGGATCACCGTCGCCCAGCAATTGCAATTGTTCAGAAAAAACTTCTTGCCCACCATCGGTTGCAAACAGCAAGTCAGCGTAAAGGTTATTTGTTTTGCATGTGCAAGCGAACCAAACCACGACCCACAGATACGCCTTCATAACAATCCTTTGCCCTTCGAGTCTCATACAAGAGTTTGACTAAGACCAAAGTACCAGGTTCCGATCGCAGGAACAGTCCAGCACAGGAATTAAATCCAAGACCTCCCATACAAAGTTTCGGAGTAACAATGCCGTCATGATACGACAGTCGAACCTAATTCGCCTTACACTAAACTGGACCTCGGAGGAATGCCAACTAACTTTCCAAGGCTTTCCCAAGAGCAAATGTTCTAGTATCCCGCCAATACTTCCAGATCTTAAATGGGCGTATTTTCGGCCGCAACCACCTGCCAGTTTCACAGCTATTTGGAGATATCAGTTATAATTTTCAGCAATTTAGCGTATCCATTTCACTAAAAGTCGCTGTTTCCTGGGCCTGCGCAGAGTTTCTAAGTAAGGCGGTTTCTTGAATTATGGATCAAGGCGTTGTATCGGCACGGATCTTATGCTCCCATTACCGAGTAATACGAAGAAGCTTTCGAGGGTCGAGCGACAGTAAGGTGGGCCAACGCTGCTCAGCGCAAAAATGCTGCCCTGCAGTTGCTCCCGGCACGCATCAAGGAACTTCCTAGCAGGCTGCTGAAAAAGTAACCCGAAGCGTCACGGCTTGTTGCTTTAGTGCGGTTTGTTGGCAAGAGCTTCAGGATTCCCCCTGGCCCCCTCGCTGACGCTCTGACGCTTCCGGTTACTAATCGTTGACAAGATTTTGCAAATCGACTTTTTCATCAACCTGCTAGAACTCGCACAACAATTATTGAAAGGATTTCAGTAGGATATGCTTCTAGTCTGGTGGATAGATTTCTAGTTTGTAGGATAGGCTTTTAGCCTGTCAGCAAAAGCGACTCCATAGTCCATTGCAACACTCGCGGAGAATAGAACATGCATCAAACCTGTTCCAACATATTAACGGTTTTCGTTTTGCTAGGACAATCATGTCTCGCCATGTTGCAAGCACAGGAGTCTCAATCATCCATTCAGAAAGCTAGACCACAAGTGGCAAGTCAACGACAACTCGACCTATTGGAATTGTGGCCCGGCCCTTTCGGTGGAGTTCCTCCCTGGCATTTGGTGAGAGCGGATGAATTCATCGAGTCATTTGATCAGGCCATCTTGTTGGCGGAACAAGAAATCACCCACATCGCGGCCAATCCGATGCCCGCAACCTTTGAAAATACGATCGCGGCTTTGGAGCATGCTGGCCAACCGTTGCAGAGGCTGCAAACAATTTTTGATGTACACAGCTCAAACTTGAATGTAGGGCCCATTCCTGATATTGAACGCGTGGTTGTACCAAAGCTCTCAGAGCATCAGGACAAAGTTATTCAAAATTCTGCGTTGTTTGCTCGCATCGCGGCAGTATATGAAAGTGACACCTATAAGTCGCTGGACAAGGATCAGCAAAGATTGACTGAGGACTTATTCAAACAATTCGTGCGTCAGGGAGCCAAATTGAATGATGAGGATAAGCAACGGCTGTCAAAGATTAACAAACGCTTGGCCACATTGTTCACCGATTTTTCGCAGAATGTTTTGGCGGACGAACAAAGCTATGTGACTTGGATTGAAAGTAAAGAGCAGCTCGCGGGTCTTCCCGAAAGCATTATTTCGGCAATGGCGGCGGCGGCCGCAGAACGAGAACAAAGTGGAAAATGGGCCGTGCTTAACACACGGTCTTCCATGGAGCCATTTTTGACCTACGCGGCTGACCGAACACTGCGAGAAAAAGTATGGCGCACTTATTACAACCGTGGAGACAACGGAGACGAAAAGGATAACAACGCAATCATTTCCGAAATCCTAAAACTTCGCGCAGTGAGAGCCAAGCTACTTGGTTATGCAACACACGCGCATTGGCGACTTGAGCCACAGATGGCCAAGAACCCCGATACAGCCATGGGGCTAATGATGAAGGTTTGGCCCAAAGCGGTTGCTCGTGTACGTGAGGAAGTAGCCGACATGCAAGCAATTGCAAACTCTGAAGGTGCCAATATTTCGATCGAGCCCTGGGATTATCGGTATTATGCTGAGAAAGTGCGCAAAGCCAAATATGATTTGGATTTCAATGAAGTGAAACCCTATCTACAACTAGAGAAACTGCGCGAAGGGATGATGTGGGCTTCCGAGCAACTGTACGGATTTCAGTACCGTCAGTTGAACGACCTGCCCGTATTTCATCCGGATGTGCGGGTCTTTGAAGTGCTCGATCGAGACGGTCAACACGTCGGACTATGGTACTTTGACCCATATGCGCGTGCTGGCAAACGATCCGGAGCATGGATGACAGATTATCGAGCCCAGGAGAACATGGGGCAAGCAATCAGCCCCATTGTGTCCAACAACTCAAATTTCGTGAAAGGGCAACCTGGCGAACCGGTACTCATTTCATGGGATGACGCAGAAACACTGTTCCACGAATTTGGTCACGCACTGCACGGCTTGAATTCCAATGTTCGCTATCCTTCACAATCCGGCACCAACGTGGCGCGAGACTATGTGGAATTCCCATCGCAGATTAACGAGCACTGGCTAAGCACTCCGGAAGTACTGAATCGTTTCGCAGTTCATGTTGAAACTGGCCAACCTTTGCCGGCAGAGCTATTACAAAAAATAACCCGCGCAGCCACGTTCAATCAGGGGTTTGCCACGGTGGAGTATTTGGCGAGCGCGTTAGTAGACATGAAGTTGCACTTAGCAGGCGATGTCAACATAGACCCCGATGCGTTTGAACGCAAGGCTTTGGATGAATTGGGCATGCCTCGAGAAATCGTCATGCGTCATCGCACACCTCACTTTTCTCACATTTTTGCGGACGATGGCTATTCAGCCGGGTACTATAGCTACCTCTGGTCGGATGCTCTGACAGCCGATGCCGCCGAGGCATTCGAACAGTCCGGAGGATTCTACGACCCAACTGTGGCAAAACGGTTGCACGACTATGTGATGTCCGTAGGCGATACAATCGATCCCGCAGAGGGATTTCGCAACTTCCGAGGTCGCGACGTCGATACCGCGGCTTTGTTGCGCAAGCGTGGATTTCCAGTCGACTAGGTTTTGATGAGAGAGCAACTTTAAAGAAAAAACTAACCTCTCTTGAGGGGAGGTGGCGAGTCTTACGAGCCGGTGGGGTTGGGAATGGTGATAGTAGATAATTCCAATTGCAACCCGAAGTTCCCTAATAGAAGGACCCTACCCGCTCGCGATGCTCGCGACCTTCCCAGTGGGAAGGTTAGTCGCATTGGGTTCAAACTTGGCCGAGGTACTGAGTTGTGATGAAAATTGCATTGTTAAAAGTAATTGTTGCTCTGCTAGCCGGCT
>JAGQOY010000351.1 GCA_020427005.1 Planctomycetales bacterium | reverse complement strand
ACGGTTGGTTTGCACCAACTCACTCGCTTTACCGTCCCAGCCGCACCCGTGCGAACTCAAGCGGCAAACGATCAGAACGGCATGTCCGTTGATGGTGGGACCTCACCGTTCGAAGCGGCCGCGAGACGAATGCGTCGATTGAAGTAGACGTTGGTGTAGTCACCACGAGTCCGCTTCGTGACTTCCAAGGTCACATCGAGCAGTTCTTCAAGTCGCCCGGATAATTCACTGAACTTGGAAAGCTCCAGGCCCAGTGTCTTGAGATCGCCCTTCACGTAAGGGAGCGATGCTTGCGTGATGACCGAATTCTTGAAGATGTGACGGCCGGCATGTGAGCCAGACAGCACTTCCAGGTCGAATTTGATCATTGGGTCGCCCTTCTGACTTGATTCAAGCTTCACCGACTCGATGCGCGCTTGATACTTGCCATCGGGAACCTCGTCGTACTCCGGTGCTTCCGCTGTCGCGAATTCATCATCGAACGAGGAGAGGTCGACCGATTGGTTGGTGGTTTCGTATTCTTCGTAATCGCTCATTGCTTAACAGCCTTTCCTGCTGGGGTGCTGCCCGGAGTGGAAGAAGACGCAGCAGGGCCTTTGCCGGGCGCAGGGCTCTGTGCGGTTGAATTCGAAGGGGCACCGCTAAATGCCGAGTTGAAGGCGGCATAGTTGAGCGGCAGCATCTCGGGCAAGCGACCAGTGCGATCGCCGGCCTCGTAAGTAGGATGGGGCTTGGTTCTTAGCACGCGATCTACAACGAGATTGCCAGCAGCGTCTTTACGCGAGACCGAGTCGCCGTAGAGGATGATGTCGACCAAGCCCAACACGACGTTGCGAGCCCGATCAGGCAAGCTCGGTGTGGTCTTGGTGTACTCACCCGTTCGCGTTTCGATTGTCTTGTCGACCGCATGCGAGATGAGGATCAAACCGTATGGCAAACTGGCCAAACGAGTCAGCACGCGATGCCATTCGTTTTTCACAAGAGCCCAGCCTTTGCCGTGGCCCATGTCGCCTTCGTACTCGATGCCATGCTTGGTACAGACGTAGTCCGAACACAGCTTGAATGCGTTGTCGACCGTGTCGATTACGATCGTCTTGAAGTTGTGATCGCCCTTGGCCAGCAACTTGCAAGCTTCCAAGAACGCTTCCCACGAGTAGGTCGGCACCTTGAACACTTCCAAGTGATTGAGTCCTGGTTCGCATTCGAAGAACATGGCCTCAGGGAATTGCGAGGCGAACGAACTCTTGCCGAGCTTGGGAACGCCATAGAGCAAGATCGATTGCTTAGCCAAGTCGGTGGTCGGCTTGGTCTTGGTGGTTGGTAAAGTCATTGTCATGAATAAGGTTTCCTTTCAAATCAGAATGGGGGTGCTTCAGAATCAACACGAGATAGCTCTTCGTTCGGGAGAGCGATCTCGTACAGGTTGTCACCGACGTTTGGATTGAATCCAGATTGGCAGTAAGCCAAGTACTCGCACGGTCGTTGGTACGAGAAACAGTTCGAGGTATTCAGTAGCCATTTGCCACGGCGACGGGCGTCAAGGTATTGCTGCGTGATTTCCCAGACTTCGTCTTGCAACATGGCAAGTCGGTCTTCGGATAGGTAAATGAATTCGCGATGGAACGCTTCGGGACGTGAGTACCATTCAGTCAGTCGCGACTGAAACTCATCATCCGTCTCAGGCATCTGGCGTTTCGCAGTCGATTTGCCGCTCTTGTTTTTGGCGGCAAGTTCCGCGTGGCGAACTTCGTATTCTTCCTGCGTTTCGCCTTTGCCTTGCTTAAGCCGACTCTTGAGTAGCACGTTGTAGATGACGCCAACGATCGGATAGCCAAGTTCCCGCAAGTAATAGCAGTACAACGCGATCTGTGTGTCGGTCCACAGCTTGTCGAGATAACTTGCGTCGATATTGGACGCGGTCTTATGCTCGAGCAGATACAAGCCATCGTGGCAACGTACGATGCCATCGACCTTGCCAGCGATACGAAACGTCTGACTCTGCCGGCCAGTATCTGGATTGCGGATCTCGCCGACAAACTCCTTCTCAACTTCGACGACTTCGAATTCTTCAGTTGCATAGCGTTCGGCGTAACCACGAATCATCGCCGTCGCCAAATGCCATTGAACCATCTGGTTGAAATCGACAACGCGATTCTCAAATGCATCGTCGACATAGGTGAGAACATCCCGGAGCCGCGACTCAACGTCCGATGACCGATACCAAAGCTCGATCGCCGTATGGATCACGCTGCCGAACGATAATGCCTCCGCTCGCTCACGCGGTCGCAGGTTGTCGAGATAGCGGTTTTTGTATTTGCGCGGGCAATTGCGAAACGTATTCAGCGCTGAATAGGTCAACAGCGTCTTATCGCTCGCATCGGTTTGAGTGGTGAATTGTGACATGGGTGCTCGGGGTTAACAGTCTTGTGCGTGCGTTGTTGAGAAAATCGGTGCCTAGAAGAAGTTCATCTCGTAGGTGTCTTGTTCCTCGATCAGATTGCCGTTGAGACGCTTCGCGCCCCGCTCGCGAGCAATCTGTGCCTCGCTCAATTTCAGCGATGCGTTGACTTGCGAGCATTTCTTACAAATGCGATTGGCGGCACTCTTGGAGCGAAACGTTTCGTTGCACTTCAGGCACTTCCGATCACCGGGTTCATGGGGTAAAGGTCTTGTTGACATCGCCTGTGGATCTTTCAGCGAGGAGGGCGAAAAGGGGATGACAGATTGCGAATCAAACCGTGTCAACTGACTCAACCTCGAAGTTGCCTTCGTTGTCGCTAGTCACCAGATAGTGCTGATGCGAGATGTTGGCGACGAATCGGCTAAAAAATCACGAGGAAGTGCCTGACGAATGGTCTGGCAGGATTCGTTGAATTCGTTGGACGCGGCTTCGAAGCGTTCAACGGCTCGCAGGTATCGCTGCAAGGCGAGCGAGACGGTGACACGCTGGTCGATATTCATGGTGGGTGCACTCATTGATTGGATGTCCTTTGGTTGTGTTGAATGAAAACTTGTCTTCTCTATCTGTTGGAATACCCGGTACCGGGGTGAAATGACGGTTACGATTCCAGATATCTTTCAAATCCTGCTTCTTCAAAGAGTTCGCGGATCTGCAGCATCCAGTCGTTGAGGGTGGTTCGAGGGATTCCGAGGTCGCGAGAGATCTCGGTGATTGAGTGGGTTTGACGACGACGGAGAACGTCTTGGAATTTTTCTGGCAAGGTCGACATGAACGTCGCCAGATCCATGCGCAGATCGTTGAGTTCCTCTTCACCAAGTCGACGTGCACGACCAAGCCGTCGATCTTGATCTTTGTCGTGTAAGGTCTGGGACATCTCGACTTGGCCGCCGTCATCACCTCGAACGGTTTTGCTCAAGCTGACGCGGCCAGTTGTAGAGCGCTTAACAACGGAACGATCGCGAACGACGTTGGCCAAGTGGCGCTGGACCACGGTGCAGACGTACGGATACAGATGGCCCACCGATGGATCGTAGAGTCGCAGGCTTCTTGTTGCCCGGACGTAAACTTCCTGGACCAGATCGTTTCGATCTTGCTGAGTGAAATCAGACTTGGCGATTAACTTGCCGACCTGCCGATGAATGACGCTGCGAACGAAATTGTCGTCACCAAGGTTGATGGGTTGGTTGTCTGACATGAACGGACCTCCTGATTGAGGTCCCACAGGCAACAGGTCCGAGAATTAAAGCCTGTGGGGCCTGCCCGCTCGTTTGCGGGCTGTTTCCTGATGTGAATCAGACCTGTCGTCCGCTACTGGCGAAAATTCCCAAAACGGGCTGGGAAAGAAGAAAATTCCCATTCGTCGCCAGCGGAAACCCTGGAATTTACGGGCTAAACGCAGTGAGAAATTTGATAAAATCCCAGGAGTAGGGTTTTGGGAAATTCCCAAAATTCCCAGTTGAGAAGGGGGATGCAACTGCGTGAAGTTCGGATTTCGCAAACCATCGCTGAAGAAAAGAATCGCGGCGCGCACGTCCGTAAAGAGAGCGATTCGGCATCGCCTGGGACTCAAAGCTCCGAGAGGCTGGGGATGGCTAACCAATCCCCGCAAGGCCGCCTACAACCGCGTGTACAACAGAACGACTCGCGGTTGTTTAGTTCTGATTTTGGCAGCCGGGGCAGCGACGATTTCACCAGTCGTCTTGTTGACGATTTGGTTGATTCGCTGAAGAGAACGAGTGCTCCCAGTCCTCGGGGTGCAATTTGAAAACGCATCTCCAGCCCTTTCTATCGTCGGTAAGCTCTATCGGCTCGGCCTC
>JAGQOY010000350.1 GCA_020427005.1 Planctomycetales bacterium | reverse complement strand
ACGCCCCCTGGATTTGCCAGGCAGGATGATACTGCCACCGACTATCAAGCGAACTGTTATCCGGGCCCTCATACCAGCCAGTTCCCACGAGAATGTCCAAGCGACCATCGCCATTGATGTCACCGAATCCAATTCCATGCCCCGTCGAAGTGCCTAGTAAATGTGGCTTCAGAACCGGAGTCTGGGCTTGATTTGCTTCGATTTTCCGGCCTTTCGAGATTTCGACTGCCTGCACCTGAGTGTCAAAGGTCCAAGCGATGAGCGGGTTTGTAGATTTCCATTGATCGGAAATCCATTCGGGTTTTTGATCTCCATTCAGATCAACTAGATAACTGGTCTCATTTGTCAGCAATCCGGTGTTGGCAAGGACATGCTGCGGCCACATTGCGCCTAGCAGCAGTGCTTCGGAACCTGGATTCTCGTACCAGAATACTGTCTCCTGAACAAAGTCCATGGAGATGATATCCATCTTTGCATCACCATTGACGTCGTATGCCCATTCGCCATTGGACCGAACATAACCATCGCGATCTTCGATCAAGCGCACGGGTCGAGGCAACCAATCTCCGTTGCGATACCAGTTGCGCCCTGCGGAAACGTCTAGACTCCCATCGTTGTCGAAGTCGGCAATGGAGCACCCTTCATTGCTATCGATCGTCAAGACTTTCACACTGAACCCGATTGGATGTTGAGCTGTGACAATACATGGCATGAGTGCCAACATGAGCGCAAGTAAGAAACGATACATGGGCAATGGATTCCGGCGTACGAGTAATAGAATCAATTTACGATTTTCCTTAATGGTTCATCGACAATCAAGGCTTCAGGGAATGCAGCTGACGTAGCGTCTCGACTGCGGAGGCGCTTATTCTGTTGGCCTCCACGCGGACGGTTCATTGGGATTTGCATGCCCCCTAGCTCTTCCATCATGTCGTAGAGCCGTTCTTGCATGGCAGTTTTCTCCGAGGAATGTTTTGGCTCGAAGAACAAGTTATGTAACTCCTGCGGGTCATTCTCCAAATCAAACAACTCATCTGCATCCCACAGCCCGTAATAAGTGATGTACTTGAATCGATTCCCTCGCAGAGCAAACATCGTAGGTGTCTGGGGGAAATTCTGTTCCCAGTAGTAGACGTAAAGAAAATAGTCTCTCCATGGAATGGGTTCCTGCCGGAGCAGTGGCAGAAAACTCTGGCCATCCATGTGTGCTGGCCGCTTCAATCCCATGGCTTCCATCACAGTTGGCGCCACATCAATGTTGCCGACCATTTGATCGACAATCGTTCCCGGTTTGATCAGTTCGGGGCATGAAGCAAGCATTGGTACACGAATTGAAGCTTCATATGCAACTCGCTTATCGATTAAATCGTGTTCCCCGAACAAGAATCCATTGTCACCCATATAGATTACCAAAGTCTCGTCGGCGATTCCCATAGATTCAAGCTGTGTCATCACGGAACCAACGCTATCATCAACTGAACGAAGCGTTTCGCAACTACCACGGTACAGTGATTCGATGGAATCGGCACTATGTAATGGAAAATCTGCGCCATGCCAACTGTTGCGCTGATCAAGTCGCCACCGCGGAAGATTTTTCACGTTGGCTCTATCTGGAGGCTCAACCCTACGGGAGAGACTAACAGATCGATTCGCCAAGGTACCGCGATATTTCTCTTCGGGTATAAACTCAGCATGCACGGCTTTATGAGATAGGTACAGGAAAAACGGTTTGTTGCTAGTTCGCTGCTGTTCAAGAAATTGAATCGCGTAGCGTGTCATCAAAGGTGTGTTGTGTCCGTCTTGTTTTACGCGATTGCCGTTGACATTGATGGTGTAGTTTGAGTCTGGCGGAATGTAGTATCCTTGCCCCTTGAAGCTTACCCAATAGTCGAAACCAGGGCGAGGTTCGTCACTTTCACCTCCCATATGCCACTTGCCAACAAAAGCGGTGGTGTAGCCCGCTTGCTGCAAGTATTGTGGAAAGAAAATCATTCCGTCGGGAACGGGGCGTTGATTATCGATTACCTTGTGTCGAAATGTATATAGTCCCGTGAGAATCGACGCCCGACTTGGGGAACACAACGACGTAGTCACTAGAGCATTCTTCAAGTAGGCTCCACTACTTGCCAGTTTGTCCAGGTTGGGCGTGATGGCCAACGGATGACCTAGAAACCCCATGGCATCGTAGCGATGATCGTCTGCCAGAATGAACACGACGTTCCGTGGCTTGGCGCCCTGGATGTGTTCTGGAACTACCTCTTGCGGTATAGGGCTTACATCCCCTAGCACAAAAAGTGGACATAGAAGAACCAAGAACATCCCCAGCGATGAACTGCAAGTGCATAGCATTTCTGGCACTTGTAATCGACACATTGTGCTGATGGCTTTCATTGCTGTGACGAATTCAATTTCCAAGAATCGTTATGGTGAGAATTTGCTCACTCGAAATACATGTGTGGGACCTTTCCAAATAGACAACTGAAAAGGCATCAGGAAGGTGGAATGGAAATTCGATCGGCGTACTCCAACCAAGCGATGAACCAACGTTCAAAGGTTAGCCGTTGCCGAGTATTATCGTAATCTATTGTGTAGGGCATGTCTTTCGACGGCCCCAGTGGAGCGACGTCGTTGCAGCCCACCCGCCAGACATTGCCTACCTCGTCACCATTAACCACCAAAATAAAATCGCCGCCCATATCTTGAGCAACCATCAATCCTCCACCTGGAAAGCCAGCCAACTTGTATTTCTCGCTAGCTTGAATTGCAGCCTCGACCGAACCGTTCCCGCGATCTGCTCGCTGATTAGCAGCCGCAGCTTGGTCCAACAATCCTGGATCGCGCCAACATGAAGTGTGTGGAAAACGCTTACCGGCCCTAGGTGAGTGCGCGACCAAATCGGCCAGGGGCAGAATTCCATCGCCAGGACCAGGTCCTCCATTGCCTATTTGCTTATAAAAAGTTCTGAGGCAAGCGGGTAGTTCCACACCGAGCGTAGTCTCGGCAGCTTGGAGCTCACGATTCGTCACCGGAGACGCGTACCCCCATCCCTTGTGGAAGTTGTTAGCCCCGCCTTTGCTCGATGACGACTGCTTGAAGCGACCATACTGCAACTCCTTGGGAAGCGGAGCCCGCTGTGCGATCTTTCTAATCGTTTCCCGAATTTCCTGAACGTTCATGTTCCCAAACCACATCCACACTATTTGTCTTACTCAATATGTTGAATCGTCGCGAAACAACCCTTCGCAAATGGAGTGTACTAATAAAATGACCGGCTTCGGTGAATGCCACTCCAACCCCACACCGCCCCAAGGACCCAGCGCGAATTGCGAGAAATGTTTCCGCAAGGGTAGCGTTGCATCGTCTGCGGCCTGTTCGTTGCATCACCCATTCTAAACGGACGATAATTTACTTGCTCATACATCGAGACGGTGTTCCAGAGATTTGTCGCGTTCTAGTTGGGCAAGAATTCGACATCGATTTTGTTTGCAAGCCTTTCCCCTCAACGCCTGCCTGGTTCTCATGCCCATGCTACTCTGTAAGAGCCCTGAACTAAATCAGGAACTTACAACTCGAATCTATTTTGCGGGCCAAACTCGGCACAGTACCTCAGCTGACCGTCAGCGAATTTGGATGCTTGTACTGCTTTGAAAAATCGGATGAAGAAGATATTATCCGGCATTCCAGCAAAGCAATGTTTTAATCCGAGCTTGCTAAGCAGTTCAAATTTGAACCGAGCATAGAAATCTGGATGCCCCGCAACAACCAAGTAGTTCCAGTGCGAATCGATGGCGTGCTGCACACAGCCCTCCATGAGTAAAGTCCCGACGCCCCGTTTCTGCCATTTGGACGCAACCGCTACTGGCCCTATGGCCATTCCCACAATGGATTCATTCTGAGTCTCTATTGAGCATGGCGAACACAATAGGTAGCCGATAGGCTTGTCATTGAATACCGCTACGAGTGAAAAAGTGTCCCTGTGACCACTGCGAACTGCATTGATTAATTCCGCCTCACCGTTGTGGCCGAAGTCGCTGTGTTCAAAAGCGTCAACTGTTAAACGGTAGACAGCTTCACGGTCACTGTCTATTTCGGCACGAATCTTTACTGATTTGTCAAAATGCATTGATTGGCCTCCAACGACCCGGACCTACTTTCCGAGTAGTTTCTAAGTCAATGGATAGATGCAATTATTTGCGAGCGCGTTTGGGCAACCCCTGCTCGCGAATTCTGAATAGCCTTGGAGAGTAATGGGCCAGCAAAAAATTCCTCCCGTCGCTTCCCATTCAATACATTATCACGTCCGCCTCACCGGCTCGTTTCACTCGCCACCTCC
>JAGQOY010000349.1 GCA_020427005.1 Planctomycetales bacterium | reverse complement strand
ACAACAATCGAAAAGGTTGCCAAGGAATTGTCCGTACGGATTATCGAGCTCTACAAGCGACCCCCCGAGTTTCAATTTGCAGCAGGACAAAAAGTACCAACGAGAGAGCCAGAGGAGACGTGCGTATGATGAAGGGTAAGCAGGCCAGATTGTTGGACTCACTCGGCAAACACATGCAGGAATCGGCCGGTGGCTTGGCGGTCGAAGATCGTTACGAAGGGTTTGTACCTAGTCCCATGTCGCTCGGTGAAATGGCCCTGGATCGCATCGAGGAAGATCCCGACCAACCGAGAAAAACGTTTGACGACGTGGCTCTGAATGAATTGGCCGCCAATTTGAAAGCCCACGGCGTACAGCAGCCGATTCAACTTCGATGGAGTTCAGATCGCGGCAAGTGGCTGATCGTCTATGGACATCGACGCTTTCGAGCCGCCCGAATCGCCGGACTAGCGACTATACCCTGTACGTTTACCAATGAAACCATAGATGAAGCCACGCTCCGCGTTCGGCAGTTGGTGGAAAACTGCCAGCGAGAGGATTTGGCTCCCATGGAGATGGCTCGCGGTCTAAAGTCACTGGCTGAGTTGACCGGTTGGAGCAATCGTCGCATCGCCGAGGAACTAGGAATCAGCCACTCCAGTGTGGGCCGCACGCTGGCACTGTTGGAGCTGCCAACGGACGTACAAGAACTCGTGGCCAGCAGAGAATTGGCACCTTCGGTCGCCAAAGAGTTAACCAAAGCCGGTGACCCACGCCAGCAATCGTACATGGCTAGGGAGATTGTCGAACATGGGCTCAACAGGCAACAGGCCAAGGCCCGACTTGGGCAAAAAGCAAATCCAACAGATTCAGCAGGCCAGGTTAAGCCCTCCGGACATGAAAAGCAGCTGTTAGTCAACACGATCAACGTCGCGGTCTATCGGAATCCGGATGCCAGTGATCTCAAGATCAGGAACGAATTGCTGGCAATTGTGGAGCAGCTGGACGTCGAGAAGGCTGAGTCGTGATGTGTTAGTGCGAGTCGCACGGACGTGTAGAAGTGTGTTTCCAAGGAACTCATTGATCAAATAGGCGAAAACACGGCACTCTTATGTGAAGTTTGCTCTAGCGGCCCGAATCGGTGCCGAGTGGAACACGGTGTTCCACTGCCAGTGAGTCCGTGTTTTGTGTTGGCACCAAAGAAACCGCTTGCCTTATCAGCTTTTTCCTTTTAAGGGCTTTGCCAATGGACGGGGTGGATCCCGGCCTCAAACTATCGAAGGGATAAACTATGTCAGGTGACGAACAAAAAAATGCTAAACCAATTGATGAATTCAGATTAGGTAATGTGCGAGCAGCCATTTGGGAAAATATCAGCCAAAACGGAAAGGTCTTTTACTCTACGACCTTCGATGCGAGCTATACGGACGAAACTGGACAGTGGCGAAACAAGAAATCGTTTTCACTGAATGAGTGTTTGCGTCTGGAAAAAGTTGCCGGACAAGCGGCAGTTCGCATTCAGCAGCTCAACCAGGAAGCGGCCAAAGGTGCTCGACTTGACACACAGGCCGACGAAATTGCCGAGGAAGCGACCAGCTATGTAGCGTCTGAAGACATGCGGCAGTCGAGCGTTGGCCGATCTAGTGGGGCGAGAAGGTAATCAACTGGATACCGGAGAGGAATTCAAAGTCGCGTGCATTGTGGGTTACCAAGGGGAGCTGTAGGTACTTTGCAGTTGCCGCAATCCAGGTATCCGCGGTTTGAATGACTCTCCCCTTTCGCTTAGCGTCCCAGGCCACTTCGCCCCACACATGGCATAGGGCCTCATTGGCGTCAAAACGAATGTAATGGGTCTGTACATACCTTAACAATTCAGCCTGCCTTCGCTCTCCCCATCCACGCTGTAGCATTCCGTAGGCAAGTTCGGCCACGGTCATGAAAGAGACAATGGCTCGAGAACCTTCGATGGCAGGACCATAACGGTCGACGAAGATGGGTTCCTGACGGAACCCAAAAGAAAGAACATCGGTATCAACAACGAGGTCCGGCATTAGCGTGCCCGAGGTTCGTCGCTTGTAGGTCGCCGCGACTGGATGGCTTGCAGAAATTCATCCACCGATTCATTGTCTGGCCAAAAGTCCGCTTTGAGCTTACGAAAGTCACCGATCGGCCCGACGCCTTGCTCGGTGGCCAATTGGTCGACACTTGGCCTGGGCATATGCCCGTTGCGTGCTCGCTTGGCCAGCGAGGCAATGCACTCATCCATGGATGCAAACCGCCCAGCAGCCATGGCGGCTTCCAGCAATTGGATGGTCTCCGAACTAACTTCAATTTGCATCGTACCTGTTTTCCTTCCTTCCCTACTTTTCGCGGCAGGCGCCGCTATTTCTAAAGTGGCATGGAATCCTTGGAAAGTCAAGTTGATTGCTCGCTCGTTGGGTAACTAGGCGGGGCAAGCTGCGAAATCCAAGAGCGTTTTCGATCAGGGGCACAGCATGTTACTCGCGGACTGAGATACACAACACAGTTCCAGTGAGTGGCTCCGTGAGGCTTGCCCCGGCGTAAAGAGTGTGTTGCTTGACAAGCCCAACGATGTTCTCAATGAGCTACCACTCATGGCACACTATGTCGATTATGTCATCGCCGATGGACCAGGTAGCCAGACCGAAACTAGTAGGGCGCTGCTACTTCGAGCCGGCCTTACCATCGTTCCATGAAAGCCTCGATGCTGGAGTGCGGGCACTAACTAAAGCCACGGAGGTGCTAAGACAAGCTCAGGAAATTCGTGGTGGACGACCGGACGCAATCATCGTCCTCAGCATGGTTGGCAAGAACTATCGCCTCACGAAAGATATGGTTGACCGGTGCCGAGCCTAATCGTATGCAAGACATACTGGAAGTCGCTCTTGAAGACTGGCTCCATACCAATGGATATATAGTTTGATCTAATCCGGATGCCCGCGGCGCTCAAGCCATTTACGACAGAATCCTAGGAAGGCCGCATCCGCATCACGTGGCGGTTCAGTCATCCAGCTACGCCATTCAGACTCTAGCAAGTATATATCCCAACCAGGAGCTGCTTCCCGTGCTTCTTCTAGCGTCTCCGGTTTGAGTGGCAACTCAGCTTGTTGATCATATGCGTCACTGTCTTCCAAAGTGCCGCGACTTTTGAAGACCACCATGTCATCTTCGTCTAGCTCAATCGAATAGTCCAGCATGTGCTGAAACTTGCGATCTTCCTCTACGATCGACCTGAGCAATCGCCGGAACTCCTTCTCGGTGGAATTTGACCCACATTTGAGCTGCAGTTTGGCCAGAGAAATCCGCCATTCGCTTTGCCTGCCACAGTGCTTGCGAGCAATCTCGTATATTCGGCGCTCCAACGGTTTCCTCAGCCGGAAGTAGTTGCGGTGCAGGGTCAGCACTTCCTGCTGTTTGATAGCGGAGAACACCCAATCCGAAAGTTTGACCTCAACTTCCTGCATCCGACCATCGCGTGTCTCTCGAACAATCTTCGCTCGCTCGATCAACCCAAACGTTTCAAATTCTTCGTAGCCCCCAGAAGTGATATTGGTCGATATGCGTGTTCCAGATAAACGCTCAAACGCTGCTTTAAGTGCTTCATAACCTTGACCATTGGTCATGCGGTTAGTTGCTTTGAGTAGATCGTGGGCTTTGAACCGCACGACCTGCGATACCTGCTGGCCAGCATTAATGGCTGACATCAGCTGCGAGATGCAGTAGATGAGAACGTCCCGGTCATGCACGGTGGCCAGGCCGTCGGATGAGGGTTTGATTTCAATGTAGTTCGTACCGTTCTCGTAGCGTCTAACTCGAAAATCCGGCTTGGTAGACAGCGAGAATACCGGGTGCTCCATACTTGCAACGTCTCCTTTGGGGGCTGCATCAAAAATGTCACAGACAAAAAAGTCTGGTGTCGGATGCCGATCAGGGAGTAGGGGAGATCGTTCTTTCTGCGCTGGTAACAAAATTCCTCCATGAATTCGATAGGTCACACACCATGTCATCTATCGATATTTCACCCACATTGTCAAGCACTTTCGATATTTCACCCGCTGCCGTCATCTTCTTCGATATATCACCCACCGAACAAGAACCATAGAAATCACGACATGTTGCACTTCGATACATTACCCACCGTGACGATAAATTCGATAGTTCACACACTGATTTCTTTCGATGGTTTACACACCGACTTTCGATGGTTTACACACCAATCTTCGATACTTTACCCACCGACCCGCTGAAATTCGCCCGAGTTTTCAGCGGCGTATCGACCGCTGTCCACAGCGTAACACCTATTTAACACATATATAACACACACGTGCCCCTGTGGATAAGTTCATGAGCAACTCCGAAATCGAGATATGTGGAAACACTGCCACCAGAAAAGAAGAGTTGTGAAATTGGAAAAGTCGTTTCCTAACGGTGCTCTGAGAGCGTTTATAGCAATGGCTATTCGTCATCATCTGTTGGGAGCACGCTTATGCTG
>JAGQOY010000034.1 GCA_020427005.1 Planctomycetales bacterium | reverse complement strand
AGAAGTGGAAATGGCTGATTATACGAGTCAGGAAGAATACGACGCTGCTACTACCGATGCGGTCGCCCGCAAACAAGAATACGGTGAACAACGAACCGATACGACTAGAGCCTTTTTACGTACGGTAACTCCACTACTTCGTACGGGTCAGGCTCAATGGGATCTCGGGGTCCTATACTCAACCAACGAATTGACGCTGCCTGTCCTGTTGCCCGGGCCTGTGGCTAACAATCAGCTGTACCAAATTCGAACGCTCGATTCGATATTGGGTTTTCGGTATGGAGTGACGGACAGGTTGCAGTGGAATGGTTCTACGCAAGTTGGTTGGCAAAACACACAAGTAACTGACGGACTAACACTAACTCGCGATAATGCCGGTGGAATCGGCGACCTCAAAACCGGATTCAATTACCTGTTGTACCGTGAAACTGAATGTCGCCCAGCAGTTATTGCTTCCTTTGATCTTACTGCACCGACTGGCAATGGGAGAAACCCGATAGCACCCGGAAACGCAGGCATGGGACTTGGCGTTTGGACTTTTGCTTCGGACATATTGATGGTCAAAGCCTATGATCCTTTGGTACTTTTCTGGGGTGCTGGCTATCGGCATTATGCTGAGGGCCGATTCGGCGCGAACTACATTAAGCCTGGTGATTCCTTCCAATACAACTTCGGCACGGGCTTTGGAGTCAATGAACGAGTGACTCTAAGTGCGGCTCTGCTGGGATCGTACGCACTGGAAACGCAACTAAACTCGCAGTCTCTAGCTGGCACAAACGCTGACATCATCTCGTTGCGGCTAGCAGCCACCATGATCAAACGCTGCAATATTGTGGAACCTTTTGTGAATTTTGGGATTACTGACCGAGCCCCCGATGCGACGCTGGGCGTGGTTTGGACTTGGTGAGCCGATGTACGGCATGTCAATTTCGCCCTGTTAACAACCAACTGCGTCGCCTATTCACCAATGCCGCTTACAATTGTTCATACGGATAGTAGGCAGACATGTACAAGTACTTAACAATCTATTTTTTCGTGTTGTGCATTTCCCCACAGCTGTACGCTCAAACTGGCCGCGCACCTACTAGGGACGGAAACCGCAGTTTTTCGCGCTCGGTACTTAGTTGGCGTGAAACCAAGTTACAGAACGTGGTATTACAGCAGCGAGACTACTCGTGTGGTGCAGCTGCCATGGCTACGGTACTGAAATACTATTGGGGGAAAGATATTGGCGAACTTGAGATCCTAGAAGCCCTGGAACGCACTCTTAAACCCGAAGCCTTGAAAGATCGCGTCGAAAATGGGCTCACCATGGCTGATATGAAAATCGTGGCCGACAGAATGGGCTACGATGCGGCCGTGGGCAAGCTAGACGACGTCTCAAAACTTGCCGAAAGCAAAATCCCGGTGATTGTGGCAATTCAAGTGGAGAGAGACTTAAGCCACTTTGTTGCGGTTCGAGGTTGTGCCAATGGCTATGTCTATCTAGCCGACCCATTCCTAGGAAATCTGCGAATGAACTCCGCCGAGTTTGCTCGGATATGGATCGACAACGCCATCTTCGTTGTCACTTTGCCAGGAAAGACATCCTCGGCCGTATCGCGATTGGGACTTACCCCCAAAGAATTGCTTCAAGGTCGTTTGAACGACCAAGTTGTGCGTCGCCAACTTTCACACTAGCAGATCAATTTGTGAAGTGTTATTTATCGTTGGCGACGTAGCGGGTCGTTTACAAGAAACACGTTTACCAGGCAGTGGACAAGGCAACTTGTCCTCGCATTGGAGTCCCTTTAGCCTCATCCACCACCGTCCATGCGGTAAAATTAATTTGCTGACGCTTGTGACGTGGCGTACGATCCATGGAGATAGGTAGCTTGCGATAGTGCCCATCCCGAAGCATTCGATGTACCTGTCGCGGAGTAACCAGCTTGGGCGGATGACAGAGTCCCTATCCCACCAATGAATTGAATCCCACCGCTATTAGGACCACCACCTTTGCCATTGTAGCCTTCTCCGCCACCATGTCCGCCACCCTTACCACCAATGCTCCCAAAGACGATGATTCCAGCCGCCTTTGCGTCGTAGGTGCTACCGCTAACCGAGACTGTCGAAACACGGCGAGTCTGTCCACGAACGGCAAATGCTTCAGCGTGGGTCATAGGGGTCATCGAACCCAATCCCAAAGCACGCAGATTTGGCTCTCCAGCCTTAGCAGGAGTGGACACAAATACCAAAGCCGCCATCAATGCCATGGAAGCCACTAGATTTCTCATGGTGAAAATCTCCAACGTAGTTAATACTCGAGTAAAGAAACCAGACTCGAGTTATAACCAGGCCGCAGGCGCCATTCAAGTTTTTGACATTAAATTCAACAAATTCACCGCAAGCCACCCATTTTAACGTCTAATCGCAGAGCCTGTATGGCCCACGCGTGACTGTCGGCTACCAAATTCTCACCCGATTTTCGGGAGCGATATACATTGCGTCGGTGGGCTTAATCTCATACGCTCGGTAGAAGGCATCCATATTGGAAAGTATTCCGTTACAACGGTAGCGGCTTGGAGAATGGGGGTCCGTAAGTAATCGTTTTCGCAATTCAGGTTCACGGTACAAACGACGCCAGATCTGCGCCCAACCCAGGAAAAACCGCTGATCACCTGATAGGCCGTCAATGACTGGTGCTTCTTTGCCGTCCAGGGACATTCGATAGGCCTCGTAGGCAACGGCCATTCCACCTAGGTCACCAATATTCTCTCCCAGCGTTAATTCCCCGTTGACTTGCATATCGTCGAATGGATGGTATGCCGCATATTGCTGGACGAGCTGATTGGCTCGCTTTTCAAATTCAGCTCGATCATCCTGACTCCACCACATACGCAAGTTTCCGTCACCGTCGTATTGGCTACCTTTATCATCGAAACCGTGGCTGATTTCATGACCAATTACTCCGCCAATACCACCATAGTTGACAGCATCATCGGCTGCTAAGTTGAAGAACGGAGGTTGAAGAATCGCAGCGGGAAAGACAATCTCGTTCATTACTGGGTTGTAATACGCGTTTATGGTCTGTGGCGTCATGTGCCACTCGTTTCGGTCGATTGGGCCGCCTAGCTTGTCTAGCTCACGATTGAACTCAACCTCTGAAGCCCGGATGTAGTTGCCGACCAGATCATCTGCCTTGATTACAAGCTTTGAATAGTCTTTCCATTCGTCAGGGTAACCAATCTTGGTCGTAAACTTTGCGAGTTTCTCATGGGCCTGCTTCTTAGTCACCGGGCTCATCCACTCTAAGCCATCGATCCGCTTGGCGAAGGCTTTCTTTAAGTTTTCTACTAGTTGCTGCATGCGTTGCTTAGCTTCAGGTGGAAAATGTTTTTCCACATATAGCTTGCCAACTACTTCACCCAAAATACCGTTGCAGGCTTCCACGCCGCGTCGCCACATTGGCTTTTGCTCTTCGACACCACTAAGTGCTGTAGCGTGAAAGGCAAAATGCCGTCGCTCAATGTCTTCACTGAGGTCGCTGGCAATGGCATCGATGACCTGAAACTTGTAATACTCTCGCCAAGTATCAATTGGCACGTTTTTGAGTAGGAGGTTTAGACCCTGAAAGTAACTGGGCTGGTTGACAATGAATTCAGCTTGACCGCCCAGTCCGCCATCACTCAAAAATTGGCTCATGCCGAAATTTTCAAGCGTAGTCACTAAATCGTCTTTGGCGTACTTGTTATATGTAGCCTGTGGATCTCGGTTCTCGACTCTTGTCCATTGGATCTTGGCCAATTGCGTTTCGAGTTCCAGGATTCGCTCTGCAGCAGCCTGGGGATCCGCATCGCCGAAAGTGGTTAACATATCGGCGATGTAGACTACTAACTGATGACGCGCCTCGACGTACTGCGGTTTATCTTCGAGATAGTAATCACGATCCGGCAAGGTAATGCCACTCTGAGTTACATAGACTGTGTATTGGTCACTCTGCTTAGCATCCGGAGAGATGTAGCCGACGAAGGGTCCTACAATGCCCTTACGAAACAAGCTCGCAGCTACTTTGCCTAGCGATGATGAATCCACAATCGTGGCAACTTCGGCCAACAATGGTTGCGCTGGTTTAGTACCCAGTTGATTTCTCGTTTCGACATCGGTGTAACTGCGATAAAAATCACCCACACGCTGCTCATCGGTACCGGCCGGAGCCTGGTTTTTGGCCGCTTCTTCGATGAGAGTCCGAATCGCCTCCTTGACGCCATCATCCAATTCAGAGAAAGAACCGTAGTTGCTTTGGTCTGCTGGAATTTGCGTGGTTTGCAACCACTTCTCATTGGCATACTCGTAAAAATCCGAGCCGGGAGCCAAAGACTGGCTGATGTTGTCCACTGCAATTCCCGACTGCACATCATTACCGATGGGCTCTGCTGCTTTTGCAATTCCGACTAAGAAACAGCTGACGAGCATAGCTGCTAACGTCAAAGATTTTCGCATTTCAATAACCTATGAAATAACAATCCAAACAAATTACACCAAACAAGCATCAATACGGATACTTGAAATTCACCTTAATACGTAATCCAGTGACACTTCCACCGAAAGTGCCCTTACAGTTTTGAATATGATTTAGGCACCCAGAAGGACATATTGTTCTTGCTTACCGTTCCTTTGTAACGTGGGTTCGCACTTAGCGTCTTCCAGTCGGCGTGATTCCGGAAGTTATCCCAGGCTGCATTGCGAGCGTCTTCGTTATCAAAAACCGTCATATATGTCAGGTTGGGCATTTGAAATCCAACGACCGCCTGCCCCATAAACACTGGCGCGATTCCACTATCAAGAAAAATTGGCACTTCACCGGCATTGAACATCTCGACCTTTAGTTCTCCTAAATGCTCTGTAGGGCTTTCGTAAGAACGCAACTCGAAATATCGGTCTTTACCCTCATTTGTTTGTTGAGGCACTTTGACCTGGGGCCAACAATCGAACGACACCAAAAGTTCACTTCTGATTCGCTTGACAATTGGGGATTTTGAATCTGTGGCGTTGTATTCACTCGCGGCTTCCTGAAACTTGCTATCCTTTGCCAAATTAGCAGATGCACTGGTAACCGCCGCGACACTGGGGCCAGGTATTAGAAGCAGCACTTCAACGTCTGCTCCCTCGGCAACCTTAGCTTGATCGAAAACACCTATGGGACCCAAGCCTTGTCGCTGGAGTGCAGGAATCAGAGCGGATTCTAGAAATGCATCCAACTTGGCTTCCGCTTCTGGACCAGTGAGCGTATAGGTGCGCAATTCAAGAATCTGGTTGGCCATCGCTTGTTCACCACCCGCTACTGGAGGACCCGAGGGACGTGGACGTTGCTGTGCGCTAGCCTCTCCCCAACACGCAGTCAATACGATTGCTGCAACACAAAGACGTAACATCATGAATACTCCTGAGAGCTGGTTGGACACCGGCATTCGCAATACCGGCTTTCGGACGAACCTTACACATTTTCTATTCCTCAGCGCTCGGCAATCTTTATAGCCTCTTCAATACAGTCTCCACTCTCCCGTCTATTACCTGGAGTTGCGATTGCGCGAGGTGAAACCATTATTTTCTATCGGTATGTAAACTAACGAAATATCATATAGACATCAGGCGAGCTGTTGGAGCCTTGATGGTGGTGGTGATAGAATTTCCGTCATTTCCCGTCCTTCAATCTAATAGGCAGAGCCGGTTTTTTGCAGCTGTCGGTTTTTCCCAGCTGCATCATTATCGAACGAAATATGTCGGAATCTACCCCTAGGTCACGTTTAGGGTCTCATCGCGCAAAGTGGCGTGATAACCTGTACATCATCATTTTTGAAGCCGATACGCGCGCGGGCCAGCTTTTTGATATAGGGCTTTTGGCGGCGATCGTCCTCAGCATCGTCGTTATCAGCTTGGAAACTCTCCCAGATCTGCCCTCAAAATGGTTGATTTGGTTGCAACTCATCGAGAGCTTCCTGACACTGCTTTTCACCGCCGAATATATCGCCCGTTTGATCTGTTCTCCCAAACCATGGCGCTATGCCATAAGTTTCTTTGGTATTGTCGATTTGTTGGCCTGCCTACCCATGTATTTGGCGTACTTCATGGACGTCGATTCCAAATCGCTCATGATTGTTCGCAGTATTCGCCTACTACGAGTTTTCCGAGTGCTCAAAATGATGCGTATGCTCCGTGAGGCCGACGTGCTCAAAGAAGCCGTTTGGAAAGCCCGCGACAAGATCTATGTATTTCTGGCTACCGTACTTGTAGCTGTAACCATTAGTGGAACGCTCATGTATCAGGTGGAACAGTGGGGGAAGAACAACCAGTTCACGTCCATACCCCAGTCAATGTACTGGGCCGTAGTAACCATGACGACTGTCGGTTACGGGGATGTAGTTCCTCACACGCCAATAGGTAAAGTCATCTCCACGATCTTGATCCTGGTAGGTTACAGCCTAATTATTGTGCCTACGGGGTTCGTATCCGCCGAAATACAGGCCCAGAAGCGCGTGTTGCACGACTACAATAGCAGAACCTGCCCCAATTGCATGCGTGAGGGACATTCCAACGATGCGCTGTACTGCGATATGTGTGGCCACCGTTTGGTCGATCAATAAAATCCCAGATCAGCCATCTTGGCGAAAGTTCAATAAATGCAGTTCACCTTACCATCGGTATGTCCGTTAGATTGCCCGGACTCTTGTGCGTTAGACATCACGTTTGAAAACGGTCGCATGACCAAACTTCAAGGCTCGGATCGTCAACCTTATACGGGTGGCTTTGCTTGTGTCAAAATGTCAAAGTTCCCACTCAAACAAGAGCACGCTGATCGGCTGCTTTATCCGCAACGACGCGTTGGGCCTAAGGGCAGCGGGGAATTCGAACGCATCGGTTGGGATGAGGCGTTGGATACCGTCCTTCAAAACGTTCGTCAACGAATTTCTCTGTTTGGCTCACAATCCGTCTTGCCGTATAGTTACGCCGGGACGATGGGTCTTATCGAGCGCGATCATCCCTTGGCCTTCTTTCGAGGCTTGGGAGCTTCGGAGTTGGCTTGGACGATCTGTGCGTCTACGGCTGGAACCGCTTGGGAAGACTGTTATGGCCCAGACAAACTCTCCATGGCTCCAGAGGATGTTGTGCACTCGCGGCTGATAATTCTGTGGGGCGTAAACGCTCTTCGATCAAACAGTCATTTTGCACCCTACTTGAAGGCTGCTCGCAAGAATGGCGCCTTTATTCTGCACATCGATCCATATCGCAATGAAACCAGCCGTTTTGCTGACGAACATTGGCAAATTCGAGTGGGCACCGACGCCGCATTGGCGTTAGCCCTAGGCGGAAGGCTTTTGCAGCTTGGGGCCCAAGATGACCGCTACTTGGCGGCCCATGCAAACTCTCTCGACGACTACCGACTTCAATGTGAACAATGGACGATTTCACGCGCAGCTGAGTATTGCGGACTGGACTCTGACCGCATCGAGGCCATTGCGTCATCGATAGCCGAAAACCGAAACACATTCATCAAAATCGGCTATGGCATGTCGCGCAATGAAGGTGGCGGTAACGCCGTGCGAGCCATTGCCTTACTGCCCGCCCTGACTGGCGCATGGCAACATCCTGGTGGCGGTGCTAGCTTGTCTACAAGTGGCGCTTTTTTCCTTAACCGATCTCGCTATTCGGGGCTTCACATGCTCTCTGGGAACCGACGAACGGTAAACCAATGCCAACTCGGTCTTGCTCTGAACGCCACCGAGCAGCCCATTTCCAGTTTGTTCGTGTTTAATTCCAACCCAGCAGCAGTAGCGCCAGACAGCAGCTCGGTATTAAAAGGACTGCGTCGCGAAGACCTTTTCACCGTCGTGGTCGAGCACTTCCAGACAGATACAGCCGATTACGCCGACATTCTACTACCAGCCACAACATTCGTAGAACATGCAGACATTTACACTGCCTATGGTCATCATTATTTACAATGGGCTGAGCCTTTGGTGCTTCCGCGAGGCGAATGTCGCCCGAACAGTTGGATTTTCAAACAACTCGCCAAGCGTTTTGAACTGTCTGACCCCGTGTTTAGTTGGACGACAGAAGAGCTGGCTCGCGATTTACTCGATAGTTCGCATCCGTATGTCCAAGGCATCGATTTCGACGAGCTACAGAAGCGGCGATGTTTGCCATTGCGACTGCCCTCCCCTTTTCGCCCCTACGCCGAAGGCAGCCGTTTTGAGGACGGTAAGATACGTTTCTCTCCAGCCCCACAGCAAATCCAGTTTCAACAGCAAACCACCACGGAATTCCCACTGCGTTTGATTTCCCCTCCGGGTCCATTCATTATCAATACTTCGCTTGGTAATCTGGAGCCGCTGTTGCGCGCGTCTGGCGGTGAACCGCTAGTTCTCGTTCATCCCGACGATGCCGCACATGCGGGCATCACTGAAGATGCACAAATCCGAATAACCAGCCCTTGGGGCTCCATTATTCGCAAAGCCATCTTGACCACGGACACTTGCCTGGGAGTCGTTACTGCACTTGGGCAATGGTGGCCCAAGTTGGCGCCGGACGGCAAAAGCCTGAATGAGTTGACTAGCCAGTCGCTTACCGACCTTGGCGGCGGATCGCTATTCGGCAATACACCGGTATCGGTTCAACCAATTTGAGTCCACTTATTTGGTTACTCCATTTAGTTACAGAAGACATCCTTTTCGGCAAACATCATTAAGGGGCAGGCTGGTTGCTTGTCATTGAAATGAATTTGCCAGTTGATAATTGCAACAGTCAAAGAAGCAACTGCCTCCGCCATAGTTGTCACCTCAATAACTTTAGGAATTTCGCATGCCTACGTCTCCGCGATTCATAATGATCGGTGGCTTTTTGGGTGCTGGAAAAACAACGACCATTTCCGGTTTGGCAATGAGATTCCGCCAAGCTGGCCAGAATGTGGCCATCGTTACGAACGACCAAGCCAGTGATCTAGTCGATACCTTGTTGCTGCGATCCCAAGGATTTCACGTTGGCGAGGTTGCCGGCTCATGCTTCTGTTGTAACTTCGATGCCCTGACTGATACCGTAGAGTCGCTCGCCAACGATGAGCGACCCGATGTCGTGCTGGCCGAGCCCGTCGGTAGTTGCACAGACTTGGTAGCTACTGTTATTCGCCCATTAGAGAAGATCTACTCTCAGCCTTTCGACATCGCCCCCTACGGCGTGATTATCAAGCCAAGTCACGGTGAAAAGATTCTGGGCGACGGTGTCCAACGAGGGTTCTCTCCCAAGGCCGCTTACATTTTTCGAAAGCAAATCGAAGAAGCCGATTTCGTCATTCTTAATCGTATCGACGAATTGTCCGGCGAACGCGTGACTCGACTGACCAAGTTGCTATCAGAACAGTTCCCTGATACACCCGTAGTCCCATTGTCCGCCAAGAGTGGCATGGGTTTTGAACGACTAGAAGCTGTCCTCAATCAGCGGGACATTCAGGGTCGCCGCTCTATGGACGTGGATTATGAAGTCTATGCAGAGGGCGAAGCCGAATTGGGGTGGCTCAATTGCCAAGGCTCTCTCCAGTCCAGCGGCGAAGTCCCAGTGGATGATTTTTTGCTGGATCTAGTATCACAACTACAACAAGATTTCATTCGTGAAAACGTAGAGATTGCTCACCTAAAAGTCATTGGCTTGGCAGAAGGAGTGTATGCAGTGGCCAATGTCGTTAGCAACGTAGATCAGCCGCAACTTTCTTTGCCAGCCCAATGGCAGGGGTCTCATTTTGAGTTAGTCGTAAACGCTCGCGTTGCAACTTCCCCAGAACAGCTGGAGAGCCTAGTGCGCAAAGGATTGGAAAGCCAAGCCGAGCGATACTCTGCGCGAGTTTCCATACAGGGGCTGCAGTGTTTTCGCCCCGGGAAACCTGTCCCTACGCACCGTTTGTTGACTTAGGGAGTATGCAATGGAAACACGATGCAAATCGGGACTATGCATCTCTCTCGGCGCATTAATACTTTCTACACTTTTCCTGGGAGGGAATGCTACCTGCCGCATGAACTGCTATTCACTTTCATTTTGTGCGGCCGCGCGTCGACGTTGCGGTTTGGGGTAAACACCAACCCTTGCGGCCCAAGCTTGCCATTGGTCGGATAGCTCTTTTACCTTCTCGGGATACTCGCTCGCCAGGTTGTTTAATTCTGTGCCATCCTCAACTATCTTGTACAACTCCCATTGCTGTTGTTTTAATCCGGCGGGAGGAGAGACGCCGCGACCGACCAATTTCCACTCATTGTTCCTTACGAAAGCATTGTTCTCGTGCTCGATGAACAGAGGTTGCTGACGATTCAGTGAATTGCCCTCAAAGGCAGGAACCAAAGACACTCCATCAAGCGGCAATATTTTTTGGCCGCCAAATTCGCTTGGATATCTAGCCCCGGTTACATCCACGAGGGTCGCCATGATATCTATTAGCTGTGCCGGTTCACGAAACCAATCTCTGCCCTTCTCAATCCGCTGAGGCCAATGCGCAATGAAGGGTGTGTTTGTACCACCCTGATGTGCGAAATGTTTGAACAGTCGATAGGGTGTATTGGATACGTTAGCCCAAGCCTTTCCATAGCTTGGTTTAGTGAGTGGTGTATTTGGGGCTCGGTCGGTAACTGGATCTCCAGTGCCCATGAGTGAGGCTTCAGCGCAGCCTCCATTGTCTGACAAGAACAGAATGAGTGTGTTGTCCAAGGCATGGTGGTTCTCCAGCGTTTGAATCACATCGCCGATTTTTTGATCGATCCGATCAACCATGGCGGCAAAGGCGCTCATGAGTGGAGCACTTTTCTGTTGTTGCATTTCGTCTAGGCTATCCCACGCTGGGACATCGGGATCTCGAGGAGACAAACTCCACGAAGCAGGTATTAATCCGGAGGCTATTTGACGATGATATCGTTCTTCTCTCGCTTGGTCCCAACCGCCTGCATATTTGCCAGCATACTTATCGAGCTCTTCATCATGTGCGTGCAGCGGCCAATGAGGAGCCGTGAACGCTAGGTAGAGAAAAAATGGCGGCGCTTCCGCACCTTGCTCAAAGTGCTCATTGAGGTAGCCAATAGCATGATCTGCAAATGCATCCGTAGTATAAAACGGCCGATCCGAAGTGCTTTGAGGCATCGGGTCAGCATTGTTGCCGTTGTACATGATGCGCCAGTCGTATGGCTCAAAATGATGTGTGGCTCCCGCGATGCATCCGTAGTATTGGTCAAACCCCCTTTGCAGCGGCCAATCAGCTTGGTCGTTGCCCGCCAAATGCCATTTGCCAGCCATGAAGGTTGCGTATCCTGCTGACTTGGCTACTTGGGCCAAAGTTACACAGGAATTATTGATATTCCCTGCATAGGCAGCCGGTATGTCGGCATCTTGACCGCGATTTTCCCCTGTCATATGACCGATGCCCACTTGGTGCGGATGAAGTCCGGTTAATAGTGTTGCTCGAGTTGGGCAGCAACGACCCGAATTGTAGAATTGCGTGAATCGCAGGCCATTCTTCGCCAACTTGTCGAGGTTGGGTGTATCGATTTCACCTCCATAGGGTGCAATATCGGAAAACCCCATATCGTCAACCATGATAAGTAGGATATTGGGGCGATCCTCTGCGGCGATGGTAAGCGTTGAAAAGCCCCCTACGCACAACAAGCACAAGTAAAAACGGCTAGGAAACATGGCTCTCGCTTTCACGCTTGAGGTCACAAATAGTGAAAAGTGATATTGAGGATTGCTTCGGTTCTAAATCTCTGAAAGGTACACGGCATCAGTATCACTCAATATTTTTGAAAAACGCCGAAAGGCTGTCTGTCATTTGCAGCCCTGCACGGGTCAACTGGCGTCGACTAAAATGCTCGCCAGCGACATGATATTATGGTCGGTCGCGAGTGAATTTGCCAAAGAGGAGCGTGCCAGTTGGAACATTTCGATGAAAGTGAACTGATACGACAGTATCAAGAGCTCGCGGAATTAGCAGGCTCGCTGGCACATGAAATCAAGAATCCTCTGTCAGTGATTCACATGAATGCCGATTTGCTCAGCGAGGAGCTGTCGGAAAGCGAATGGTCCGGTCGCAGGCGGGCCGAATCAAAGGTAGAGATGATTCGGCAGCAATGCGAACGAATGGAGAATCTATTGCGTGATTTTCTCAAATTCGCAAGACTGCGGGATCTAGAAATGACTCCTGGCAGTTTGAATGAACAAGTAGAATCTGTGTTGCGACTCTACCAGGCACAAGCGGACAAGTCCGGGATTGACATTCTCAGATATCTTGACCCTGACTTGCCAAGCGTGCAATTGCACAGTGATTCGATACAGGCCGCCCTTATCAATCTAGTCAAGAACTCGTTGGAGGCGATGGATGCAGGAGGACAGTTGGTGGTGCGCACCTACGCAACTCCTCGTGGCGTAGCACTGGATCTAATCGATACAGGCTGTGGAATGGATGACAATACGGCTCTGCACATGTTTGATCCGTTTTATTCGACAAAGAGTGGCGGCTCCGGACTTGGCTTACCAACGGCTAGGAAAATCATCGAAGCCCATGGTGGTCGGATAAGTGTTCAGAGTGAGGTGGATAGAGGAACCAAATTCATGCTCGAATTTCCTACTCCTGCAAGACTGCGTTAGGTTGATGGTTGTCGACGTGACCGCAACGAATTATTGAATTAGCCCGAGCCGAAACAGACCACTGGATGAACAGTATGCTCGCCAAAATTACTAGCGCCGGAATTACTGATATTGGCAAGAAACGAGAAGCCAATCAGGATCAATTTCTAATCGCCGACCTTAACAAGTCTATGCTGGTGCAGACGACCAGTCTGCCTTTAGACGCTCAAAGTCGCCTATATGGGATGTCCCATGGCAAATTGTTTATGGTGGCCGATGGAATGGGCGGACATCAGGGTGGCCATCGAGCCAGTATGTTGGCCATAGATTTGCTAATCACGCAATTGCTCAACAGTGTACATTGGTTTTTTCAAGTCGAAAAAGGTGTTCCTGAGCAAGATGAAAGCTTCATCGAGGATCTGAAAAGTATGCTCAGAAACGCGCATCTGGCTATTGAGAATGAAGCCATGCGCAATTCTGCTACCAAAGGAATGGGAACAACGTTGACGATGGCTTATGTTATTTGGCCTTGGATGTACGTTGTGCACGCGGGTGACAGCCGATGTTATTTGCTGCGCGATGAAAAATTACAGCAACTAACACGCGACCATACCATTTCCAATCAGCTATTTGAATCTGGCGGCCTGACGCGAGACGAAGCCAACGCCTCGCCCTGGTCCAACGTGTTGTACAACGCGTTAGGAGCTGGTGCTAGCGGCGTTGAACCTGAAGTTCAGAAAATACGCTTGGAGATTGGCGACCAAATCATGCTCTGTTCCGACGGGCTGTATCGTTACATCGGAGACAGCGAGATTGCGGAATTAATGCTGACAGAAATTGATCCCCACGAATGTTGCAGACTGCTGGTTGAAATGGCAAACCTTCGAGGCGGCGCCGACAATATCACGGCAATTGTTGCTAGACTCGATGTCTCCGATCAGACACAACCCAAGACCCGAGTCGCCGCTGAAATAACTCTCGAAAGATTGCTGGGAGATATGACAGGTTATCATCCCCCTGCGACACGAGACGAACAACTCACTTCTGAAACAATGGATTTTGAAAACTCACCGACTACAGAGCATTAATTATTCAGTTGAGTTCCAGATGAAATTGTTGCCATTCACTGTAATTTTTGAGTGGTGATCGTAATCGACATGTCTGACACTCTGACTGCGCAAGTACTTAAAGATTTGTCGGCTGAGATTGCTGCTGCCGACGTTGATGACTTGGAAAGTCTGGCCGATGTGGCAGTTAACCTGGCTAGGCTGATTCAGCTGAGGGCGCACGCCTTGCAAACGCCGGCCGAACGCCGGCAGCAAGCCGAATTGGATCGCATGATTCAACATTCCGATGACAAGGCTACTTTGACACAGTTGACCGATCAAGCGTTTCGAAGTGAGCGCGCTGCTCGGGCTGCCGACCAATTGGTACATATCTTAGATGTCCAAGGAATTCCTCGTTTCTTTAGTCCAATTGATCGCACGATGTTGCGAGGCTTTCAATCATTCGGAAGCTATTTGCCAGGTGTGGCCATACCGCTAGTTAAAGAAAAGATGCGGCACGAAACTGCCAACGTAATCTTACCTGCCGAGGCAGAACTGTTGCGTCAACATTTGATTGCTCGTCGCGCTGAAGGCGTGCGCATGAACGTCAACTTTCTAGGCGAAGCCATTCTCGGCGAAGAGGAGGCTCAACGTCGGTTGGAGGCGTATCTTTCGGCTCTTCAGTTGCCAGAAATAGAATGCGTGAGCGTGAAGATCTCAACACTGAGTTCTCAGATTTCGACTCTGGCGAGAAATGACACAATTCGCCATGTTTCTAAACGTCTGGAGTTACTCTATCGCGCTGCAGCTCGCTACCAATACACTCGGCTCGACGGGGTTAAGGTCCCCAAGTTCGTGTACCTCGATATGGAAGAATATCGAGACATGCAACTCACAACAGAGGTATTTAAGCTAACGCTCGATCGTTTGGCCTCAGAAAACCTCCGCGCCGGGATTGCTCTGCAGGCCTATTTGCCGGATAGCTTTGAAGTCCAGCAAGATCTAACCCAATGGGCAATGGATCGAACTGCCAAGGGCGGGCCTCCTATTACCCTGAGAATTGTAAAAGGGGCCAACATGGAAATGGAGCGTGTCGAGGCCTCACTACGAGGATGGCCCCAGGCTCCCTATCAGCACAAGATCGATACCGATGCCAATTACAAGCGCATGCTGTCCTTTGGTCTGCAGCCCGAACATGCCCATGCTGCTCACCTGGGGATTGCCAGCCACAATCTGTTTGAGCTTGCTTTTGGCATAATCTTGGCCAGCAAGCAACAAGTACTTGACTTGGTGCAATTTGAAATGCTTGAAGGCATGGCGAATCATCAACGACGCGCTCTGCACGAATTGGTGGATAACCTTTTACTATACGCACCTGCCTGCAAGCAATCGGACTTTATTCATGCGATCGGATACCTAGTTCGTCGCATGGATGAAAATACTGGGCCTGAAAATTTCCTGCGGCACGCCTTTAAAATCGAGGTGAACAGTCCCGACTGGAAAAAGATGGAAGGGATCTTCCGCCAGTCTTTATCACGTACGGATTCTGTCAGCAGCTCACCCCGTCGAAGTCAAAACCGCCTACTATCTCCAGACCAGCCTGCAACGTGCACTCATTGGTCGCAATTGGTCAACGAGCCTGATACTGATTTCTCGCTGATCGCTAATTCCAATTGGGCAGAAGAAATCGTTAAACAATGGTTACCGCGTTGCGATTCCCAAGCTTCCGAGGTTTTACTCTCCATTGCAGGCCAAGATATTCCCGGCGAAGGTAAACTGGTCGAGTCACTGGATCCGTCGCGCCCAGGAGTAGTTGTGAGCCGTTACCGCAACGCCAGTGAAAGTCAAATACGTTTGGCTGCTGACGTAGCGCACGACGATCCCGGCCACTGGAGAAAAATCGCTTGCGAAGAACGCTACTCAATTTTGAGAAAAGTGGCCCAGCAGCTTCGATTGCGACGTGCCGATCTAGTTGGCGCTGCCATGGGAGATGCCGGGAAAACGATACTCGAAAGCGATCCAGAAGTCTCGGAAGCGATCGATTTTGTAGAGTTCTATAGTGCGACTGCGCTGGAGCTACAACAAGACAACAGAACTGGTTCAAAACCAGCAGGATCTGTTGTAGTGATAAGTCCGTGGAATTTCCCCATCGCGATTCCCTGCGGGGGAGTGGCAGCCGCGCTGGCAGCCGGCAATACAGTTATCTTGAAGCCAGCGTCTGATACGGTACTTCCGGCCCGCATCCTCTGCGAATGTTTTTGGCAAGCCGGTGTATCCAAACACGCTTTGCAGTTGTTGCTAGCTTCCGGAGGCGATATTGGGCAACATCTTTTGTCAGACCCGAGAATTTGTACCGTTGTGTTGACCGGTGGAACCGAAACCGCCCAACGCATCTTAGCGGCTAGACCGAACCTGCATTTGCTGGCAGAAACTGGAGGCAAGAACGCCACCATAGTTTCCTCGCTTAGCGACCGCGACCAAGCTATTAAGAACATTCTTCACTCGGCCTTTTCGCATGCAGGTCAAAAGTGCAGTGCGACCAGCTTGGTGCTCTTGGAGGAAGAAGTCTATCACGATCGGAGTTTCCAGGATGCACTGGTAGATGCAGTTGAGAGTCTGCCCGTCGGTTCTACATGGAATCTCAAAAACAAAATGGGACCGATCATCCGACCACCAGAGGGAGCTCTGTTACGTGGTCTCAAGGAATTGGAACCGGGGGAAACATGGGCTGTGATCCCTCGCGAACTAGACGACAATCCTTGCATGGTTCGCCCAGGCGTTAAGTGGCATGTTCAGCCTGGTAGTTTTACGCACCTCAACGAGCTTTTTGGCCCCGTTTTGGGAATCATGAGCTACCGAGATCTCAATGAAGCGATCCTTCTCGTGCACCAAACTGGATACGGGCTCACTAGCGGTCTGGAAAGTCTGGATGATCGCGAACAGGAACTGTGGGCGGACCGCGTCTCAGCTGGAAATCTGTATATCAATCGACCGACAACAGGAGCCGTCGTGCTCAGGCAACCATTTGGAGGTATGGGAAAGAGTGCGTTTGGTCCAGGCATTAAAGCTGGCGGCCCCAACTACGTCGTGCCTTTAATGGAATTCACGAGTCTCAACACGTTACCGAGCAGCGCAGGGGCAGAACCCGACGCGGCTCCCCAGTTGGAAGCGTTGTCCGACTTGTGGAACATGCTAAACGATGAAGAAAGCCCAACCGTCAGTGTCATCCGAAAGGGTCTAACAGACGATGGCTGGGAGATTTTGCGACAGACAATTCTCGACTTTGACCGTTTTGCTTGTGAGGAAATTCGTATCCCGCACGACACCTTGCGCTTGCTGGGACAGGATAATATCCGCCGTTACAAACCGATGACTCACGTCCGTATTCGTGTGCACCCTGAGGATTGCTACCTGGACATATTGGCTCGTATTATCGCTGTGGCAGCCGTTGGTGGACGGGCCACGGTCAGTTCGAATGCAGGTGTACACGAATTGCTCCTAGCGGCCTTGGAAAAATTGACCGAGCAATGGGCGGGCGACCTTGAATTCATCGTAGAGAATGACCAAGAATTAGCCTTGGCAATCCGCGAAGGTCAAGTCGATCGGGTTCGCTATGCTTCTCAACAGGTACCCGTTGAAGTACGTCAAGCGGCCGACGAACAATTTGTTTACGTTGCCGCTCAGCCGGTTTGCCCTCTAGGTCGCATCGAACTGCTATGGTACGTCCGAGAGCAGAGCCTATGCATCGACTATCATCGCTACGGAAACCTGGGAAGACGCATTTCGGAAGACCGAAGGGCTGTGCTCTAAACGCAAGGTAACTCGACTGCTTTCTCGACGTTTCTTGGCGACCGACCACCAGCACGGGCTCAGTCACCAAGGATAGGCTCAAGTCGGATTTTAGAGCAAACTACACATAAGAGTAGCGTGTTTTCGCCCATTTGATCAATGATTTCCCTGAAAACATACGCTATACGTCCGTGCGACTCGCACTAGCTCGATGAATACGCCGTCAGTAGCTTGAACCTTGCGCAGCGAGTTCATTCGCAGCGAAATACTATTGGCAAAAATCTGCGACTTGTTTTTTCATGAAATGCAAGCCCTCTTCAGCCAGCTTGAATTCATCGTCGAACATGCGGCGCCAAATCCGAGTCGCTGCTGCCAATTCAGGCAGAGCCAACCCAAAGGCTTCAATAACCAGCCAACCGTCGTATTTGATATCAGCTAGACCCGAGAAATTCTGACCCCAGCGTACATTGCCTGCACCGGGTGTACTGCGATCATTTTCGCTAATGTGCACGTGACACAGTACATCGCCGATGCCATTAATGGTGGCCCGGATGTCTTTTTCTTCGATATTGCTATGGAAAGTGTCGTACATGATTTTGCAAGCGGGATGGTTAACTTCTCGAGCAAACCGTGCCGAGTCCGCATGCGCATTCAAGAAATAGCATTCGAATCGGTTGAGTGCTTCGACTCCTAACATGACACCTACCGAGCCGGCGTGCTCTGCAACGGCTCGCATACTTTCAACCCCCCATTTCCATTCGTCTGCTGTTGGTCCGGCACCCGAGAAGTGTCCAAGGGCGGAGTGGTAAGGGCCAACAAGAGTTTCGGCACCCACCGCAGCACAGCAGTCCAATGTTCGCTTGTTCAGCTCTACACCCTTTGCACGTACACTAGCCTCTGAGCTAATTGGGTTGTCGTCCACATTGCGGACCGTGACGGCAGTGCGTTTAAGACCCATGCTGTCGAGCTGCTTGCCAAGTTGGGCGTAATCTAGGTCTAGGTTAAAGATTGGCAACTCGACTCCATCAAAACCGATTGCCTTCAATCGCTCAATTGTCGGCAGCATCGCATCCGTTACTTCGCCGCCCCAAAGCAAAAGGTTCATACCGAATTTCATGTTTTTTCCTTTTCAAATCAAGTGATCTCAGATTTCCGATGCGCTTCAGGGCTACTAGCAATTCCACCGACCTAGAAAAATTACTCGTCTGTTACGCAACCTTCAGAGGCCGATTTTACATTCTTAATATACTTATATAGCGTACCACGCGTAGCCTTCAGTGGTGGTGCTTGCCAGGCAGTTCGACGACGAGCCAGCTCGTCGTCGCTGACCGCGAAATCCAATCGGTTAGTCTCTGCATCCACAGTTACCAAATCGCCATCCTGAATTAGAGCGATTGGGCCTCCTATTTGTGCTTCGGGTGTAACGTGCCCAACGATGAAACCGTGCGATCCACCCGAGAACCGACCATCGGTGAGTAAGGCGACATCCTTACCCAATCCGGCACCCATAATAGCAGAAGTGGGCGTCAACATCTCGGGCATCCCGGGGCCGCCTTGGGGCCCTTCATAGCGAATAATGATGACATCGCCTTTCTGGATTTGCTTTTCTTCCAGTGCCTTCAGCATGAGTTCCTCGCTATCGAAACAGCGCGCTGGCCCTGAAAACTTCAGCCCTTCCTTACCTGTGATTTTTGCTACTGCCCCCTCAGGTGCTAAATTACCTCGCAAAACCTGCAAATGCCCCGTCGACTTGATCGGATTTTCAATAGGGAACACGACTTGTTGTCCCGCCTTCAATCCAGGCACTGGCTCTAAGTTCTCTGCCAGCGTCTTTCCTGTAACGGTCATGCATTGACCATTTAATAAATCCTTCTCCAACAGGTATTTCATGGCCGCCGGCGTCCCACCAACACTGTGCAGATCTTCTTGTACGAATTTACCACTTGGCTTCAAATCGGCGATGTACGGTACGCGGTCACTAACCGTTTGAAAATCATCGATGGTCAGTGGCACACCTACGCTTCGTGCCATTGCAATCAGGTGCAAGACAGCGTTAGTAGACCCTCCTAATGCGACCACGATCACCATGGCATTTTCAAATGCCTCGCGTGTCATGATGTCGCGCGGCTTGAGGTCTTTTTCAAGCAAATTGAGAATGGCTGAGCCTGCTCGATGGCATTCATCAATTTTGGCAGGATCCTCTGCTGGAATGGAACCGCTATATGGCAAACTCATCCCCAAGGCCTCAATGGCAGAGGCCATGGTGTTGGCTGTGTACATACCTCCACATGCTCCTGCTCCGGGACAAGCACGGCGAACGATTTCCTCGCGCTCTTCGTCGCTTATCTCTCCAGACAAGAATTGCCCATAGCATTGAAATGCCGAAACAATATCGAGCGTGTGCCCATTCCATTTCCCCGGTCGAATGGTGCCACCATAAACCATTAAGGACGGACGATTCAATCGTCCCATGGCCATCAAACAACCCGGCATGTTCTTATCGCAACCGGGAAGTGCTATGAGGGCGTCATACCATTGGGCCGCCATAATCGTTTCCATAGAATCCGCGATCAAATCGCGAGATTGCAACGAATAGCTCATGCCATCGGTGCCCATGGAGATACCATCGCTGACGCCAATCGTGTTGAATCGCATGCCTACTAAGCCTACTCTGGAAACGCCATCCTTGACGGCATCCGCCAGTTTGTTCAGGTGCATGTTGCAGGAATTGCCGTCATACCAAACGCTGCCAATTCCAACCTGAGCCTTGTTCATATCCTCAGGCGTGAGACCTGTAGCATACAACATCGCCTGTGAAGCCCCTTGGCTTTTCGGCTGTGTGATACGTTGGCTGTATTTGTTTAGATGTGACATGAATCGAACTGCCCCAAAAAGTTTAAGGGTTCTGTTATGGGCCCGCCTACCGGCAACAAGTGGTCAAAACACTTTAGTTTGGCACGGAGAACCGTTGTCCCAAGCTGCCAGCGGTGGGTGGATTCTCGAGCTTTTTTCGCCAGACCAGAAAATTGAGCTCTGCAAATTGCCCGCCAAGTTGGGAATTACAATGGAAGGACGCTAGTCTACTTACCAAGTCCAAAGATGTGTAGGATGCTATGACCAGCAACGGGCCACCAGAAGCGGCAAAATGGTAGATTTTGACACTTCTCGCGCCTTATTCCTTAACAAAACTCCCTGCTGGTTGATGAGCAATTGGGCACATGCTCCATTGGAGTATATCTGTCTATCCTCTCCCAGTTTGATCGGCCTTCCATCGAGGTGAACACATGTTCAAATTTCTAATCGTTTGCATTGTCTGCTTGCAAGTCATGGCTGTCGATTTGGGATCGCAGTTTGCCTGGGCTCAAAGCGACCAGATAGCCGGTGGTTCACCAACCTCTCGAGCAGCTACTTCTGAGGGGCGTATCGCCACAGCCGAGCAAGGATTTGTGTTTCTGTTCAATGGCCACACCATGGAAGGCTGGGAAGGGAACATGGACTTTTTCCGGGTCGAAGATGGTGCAATCGTCGCGGGAAGTCTGGAAAAACCAATACCTAATAATGAATTTCTGTGTACCAAAAAGCGATATGAGAATTTTGACCTCCGCTTGGAAGTCCGTCTCATTGGCCAAGGTAACAATGCAGGTATCCAATTCCGGTCCGAGCGAATTCCAAACGACCATGAGGTGAGTGGTTACCAGTGTGACATGGGTATGGCTTGGCAGCGTCCGGTATGGGGAGCGCTCTATGATGAATCGCGGCGTCGCAAGATGCTGGCTGAAGGACCTGCCGAACAAGTTTCCAAATGGCTCAAAGAAGGTGATTGGAACGAATTGCGTATCTTGGCTGAAGGCAAACACATTCGACTCTATCTCAATGGCCACGAAACCATTGCTTACACTGAAAACGAGGAACATATTGGGTTGGATGGTATTATTGGCTTGCAGATTCACTCCGGCCCTCCCACGGAAGCTTGGTATCGAATGATCCGCATTCGCGAACTACCCGCGACTGATATGGCTCAGTCGACAAAAACAAAACCAACGGTATCGAGTGAGCAACAATGAACCTTAGGTTGAATCGCACAGGTTTCCCGGGATTTGCGTTTTTTGATCTTGGCAATGTATTGGTCAGCTTCGACCATCAGACATGCATTGATCAGCTGAGCAAAGTCACGGGTGCTGAGGCCGAGAGTATTCGAAAGGCACTTTTCGATTCAGGCCTGCAAGATAGGTACGAAACGGGACAGGTGGAATGCAGGCAATTTGCGGAGCAACTACGTGGTGATTTGAAGTGCGAATCCACTGACGCTGAGATCATCGAAGCTGTCAGTGCCATTTTTACCCCAAAATTGGATATCCTTCCGATTTTGCAACGATTGAAAGCCGAGTCGGTCCCGATGGCAATACTTTCAAATACCTGTCGGGGCCATTGGGAATGGATATTGCAACAAAATTGGCCGGTGATCTCTGGTTGGTTTAGTCATTGCGTTCTCAGTTATGAAATCCGGAGCATGAAACCTGCTATCGAGATCTACGAAGCATGTGAACGATTAGCAGCCTGTCCTCCAGAATGGATTTTCTTTACCGATGATCGAGAGGAGAATGTGCGGACGGCAGCCGAGCGCGGCTGGCAAGTCCATCTATTTCGTACTGCTACTGAACTGCAACCCGATCTGGATAATTGGTTAAATAAGGTGTCAACCTTCAATTGAATTCATGTAGCAACCGGAGCAATTCAGCTTGGGCATTTTTCTCTAATCACACCAGAAATAAACTGCGTGTACAATCAAGTTTGTCTCAAAATAACAGTACTGAACGATTTCTGCTCCTATGTCAACTGTCCCTCCGATCCGCACGGAAACCTCCGAAAACCCCAAACGTCCCGTGGCCGTCGTAGATATTGGCGCAACAAGCATCCGCATGGCGATTGCGGAAATAGATTCGGCAGGTCAAATCACTCCACTCGAGAATTTGTCTCAGGCCGTTACTTTAGGTAAGGACACGTTTACGCAACGGCGCATTCGAAAGGCGTCAATCGAAGACTGTGTACGGGTCCTAAAGAGCTATCGTAAGCTGCTACAAGAATACGGAATTGTGCGGTCAGATCAGATGCGTGTAGTCGCAACTAGCGCCGTTCGAGAAGCCGTTAATCGATTAGCTTTCATCGATCGAGTTTACATTGCAACCGGCATGGAAATCGAGCCGCTTGATGAAGCCGAAGTGAATAGAATCACGTACATGGGAATTCAGCCTTTGCTGCAGGCAGACCCACGGCTGGCCAGTAGCACGGCGGCTGTGGTCGAAGTCGGTGGAGGCAGTACCGAGGTCTTGGTTGTTCAGTCAGGAAATGTCCTATTTTCCCATACCTACCGACTGGGATCACTGCGATTATTAGAGATGCTGGAGAAATTTGATGCGCCTCCAACCAAACAGCGGGCGATCATGGAAAGCCACATTTTGCGGCATATTGCGCAGATTCGGGAGCATATCGAAGATATCGAAAAAGATGGCCCTTTAGAAATGGTGGCGATTGGTGGTGACGTTCGTTTTGCCGCCAATCATTTGCTCGAGGATTGGGACTCCAACAATCTGGCACACTTGCCCATCGACAAACTCAATGAATTCACTCGCCGTCTCTTCCGGATGAGCGAAGATGAGATTGTTCAAAAATATGGAACAACCTTTCAAGATGCCGAAACGATTGCCCCTGCCCTGCTTTGCTATGTTCTCATTGCTCGAGGATTCGAACAACAGCAATTGGCCATTTGCGACACGAACTTACGCGACGGACTGTTACACGACATGGCTATCCGCGACTACTGGACAGCCAACTTTCGCAGTCAAATTATTCGCTCAGCGATCAGTTTAGGACGCAAATTTGACTTCGACGAAAAACATGCTCGACAAGTTGCTACTTTGTGCCGCAAGCTTTTTTCGGATTTACAGGCTGAGCACCAGTTAGAATCACGCATGGAGTTGATTCTCTATTTGGCAGCGTTGTTGCATGGGATTGGGCTATTCATCAATGCCCAAAGCAATCACAAGCATGCCATGTATTTGATACGCAATAGCGAGCTATTTGGATTAAGCCGCAAAGACGTCCTACTCATCTCTTTGGTCGCGCGTTATCATCGCCGCAGCAGCCCTCAACCACAGCATGAAGGATATGCCAATCTGGATCGTTCCGACCGCGTGGCAGTAGCCAAATTAGCTGCTATTCTTAGGATTGCCATTGCTCTGGATGAATCGCGTAGCCAACGGGTAACCGATATCCAGTGCCGCATCGACAACAAACGTTTGGTCATTACTGCCAAAGGCATTGAGGACATCTCGCTTGAGCAACTGGCCCTACGCCAAAGTGGCACCATGTTTGAAGAAACCTATGGCTTGCCAGTCTACTTACGAGCCGCCCGAGGAATTTAACAACGTTTGCCGAAAATTGGTGACTTTGCGGATGCAGTGCGGTCGGAGGAAGATCTCAAACTAGCATTTCATAGACAAGCTGAGAAACATCAGGCTGGCACCGTTCAACTGAATCTCGCCTCACCCGAATTGGAAACACTGAGCCACTGAGAACACGGAGGTCCGATCCAGGTGCAAAAAATTTGACAATAAGCCCGAATAAATATCGGAAGGTTTCCACAACCACCCCATTCACACTCTCTGTGTTCTCTGTGACTCTGTGTTTCAATGTTTTTCCAGTTGGTAACCTGGAGGAGCCGCCTGAGGAATTTAACAAAAAAAGTTAGGCACCACCATCACTTGCACACTCTCCACGCTCTCTGTCGCGTGTGTTTCAATAACTCTTATGAGTTTGAAACTGGCATTCCGTGAAACAACAGGCTACACCTCGCGTAAAATCATGGTAACTAGCTGATCAGGAATTGGGCGTATCTATTACAAAACCATGGCAATTTGTCCAAGTCAATCAATTTAGAAGTTGCTTCAAAATGAAACTACAAGCTTACACCGCGACTTGTTGGATGGTGTTCTTGAGCGCATTGAGTGCCGCCTCTCACGCGGGCGAACCGTTGGAATTTCGCCTGGAAACTTTGCCGGTTGAATTACAAGTTGGTTACGCCGTAAGAACGATTGACATGAACAATGACGGCAAATTGGATATCGCCATCGTCGATAGCAAGCGAATCCTGTGGCTCGAGAACCCTAACTGGACGATGCATGTCATATATGAGACACCGGATGCCAAGTTCGATAACGTGTGTTTTGCGCCTCACGACATCAATGGAGACGGACGAATTGATTTGGCGCTTGGGGCAGACTGGCAATTCGGCAATTCTGATTCGGGGGGCACTATTGGTTGGCTAGAGCACAATCCAAACGGTCCGTGGCAATATCGCCAAATTGCATCGGAGCCGACGACGCATCGCATGAATTGGGCCACTCTACCTCCTGTAAATGTACCAACACTGGTAGTTGCACCACTCAAAGGACGCGGCACCCGCGGGCCGGGTTTTGAAGAACGTGGTGTACGGCTGTTGGCCTTCACGTCAGGCACTCAGCCCGACGAAACATGGAACCAGCGCGTGTTAACAGACCAACTACACGTGATGCATAACTTTGAGGTCACCGATTTGGATCAAAACGGCGTAGTTGATTTGGTCACGGCAAGTTATGAAGGGGCAACATGGATTACTTTCAATGCCGCAGGACAAGCTGTCTTAAAAAGACTCGGTAGCGGTCAGGAAGAGCCTGCACCAAAACGTGGCGCAAGTGAGATTCGGCATGGTCGACTCGGAGATGGGCGACTTTACTTGGCAACCGTGGAGCCCTGGCACGGTGACAAAGTCGTCGTGTATGTCGCCCCAGATGACTGGCAGAAATCTGACCAGCTTTGGCAGCGCACGGTTCTGGATGATCAACTCGCCTGGGGGCACGCGGTAGCCTGCGCCAATCTGGATGAGGACGCCGATCTAGAGTTAATCATCGGCATTCGCGACGACCAAAACGAGGCTCACCGCCGTGGTTTGAGAATCTACGATCCGGTCGATGCACCAAACGGCATTTGGCAGCGACAAATCGTTGATCCGGGCGGTGTCGCGATTGAAGATTTAACCGTTGCTGACCTTGATCAAGATGGCGATCAAGACATCATCGCCGTGGGGCGCGCTACTCACAACGCAAGAATCTACTGGAACCAATAGGTCTCAGTAGGTTGAATCTTCAAATACTCTCCCTTCAACCGCAGCTCTCGAAGGACCACCCCGTAGGGCGAGAAGGGAAAACCGGTTTACCGTACAGCGATCAGAATTCGAAGATTAAGGTCCGCTAGCTTGCGAACTATCAAGGATCTATTCGAAATTGATTCTCGCGTCTATCATTGGTTGAAGTTTTTCTGTCGCAGATTTTTATCTATCGCATCTGCGTTGAATCGGTATATACCGTTTTCTCAGGTTCCGAATTTCGATTTGCATTTCAAGCTTTGGGAATTGAAATTCCAGTATGGTTGATATGAGCAGTCGCAGGAACTGATAACAGTTATCCATCTCTATAATTTTGAAGCGAGAAAGTTGAAACAATTTGATGGTGGACACAATTTGGGATCTCGGATCTATTTGCGTTGGCCTATTTCTGTTGGTGCTGGGCGGCGAATGGTTGGTAGGAGGTGCTTCCCAATTGGCGCAGAAGTTTCGTGTTTCGCCCCTAGTTATCGGTTTGACTATCGTCGCATTTGGAACGAGCGCCCCTGAGTTGGCGGTTTCGGTCTTGGCAAGTATTCAACACGCGCCCGACCTAGCAATTGGAAATGTTGTTGGTAGCAATATCTTCAATGTCTTGTTTATCCTTGGGCTATCTGCAGCTATTGTTCCACTTGTAGTTGCCCAAGAAATAATTCGCAGAGACGTCCCAATAATGATTTTTGCATCCATTGTGCTCTTTGCCATGTGCCAAGATAAAAACCTAAGCGTTATTGACGGCCTAGTTTTGTTTGCCGGGATAGTAGGGTATACGCTGAGATGTATCTACCAGGGACGTACGTCCGTCGACTCCACGGAAACCACTGAAGCACAATCGATTCACAAATCATACCGACCGTTATTGAAAGTTGTCTTTGGATTACTTCTTTTGGTTGGTGGTTCAAAGCTGCTTATCATTGGATGTGTGGGAATAGCAGCTAGTCTTGGAATTAGCGAGCTAGTTATTGGCCTGACCATTGTAGCTGCAGGCACCTCTTTGCCCGAAGTTGCGACCAGCGTAATTGCGGCTCTTCGTGGGGAACGCGATATTGCTGTGGGCAATGTCGTAGGCAGCAACATTTTCAATATCCTATGCGTGCTAGGGCTTACTTCCATTGTTTCTCCCGTTGGAGTTCCTGTAGATCAAGAAGTTCTGGAATTTGACCTGCCTTTCATGATTGCCGCGGCCATCGCATGTTGGCCTATTTTTCTGACTGGAAAACAAATAGCGCGCTGGGAGGGGATTGTCTTTCTTTTTTACTACCTCTTTTATCTGTCGTATGTTGTGGCCGTAGCTTCCCAACATACTTCCCAACATATGCTGCGTGATAGTTTGTTCTTTATAGTACCAATCACGTGCCTTACCTTACTCGTTTCACTTTGGCAGGAAATAAAGTCGACGCATAGGTAACAGAGTTTCGTTCCAAAAGTGCTTTGACTTGGGAATTTTGTTATTTGACATCACATAATCCATTACAATTTGCTTTTTGAGAAGTTCGCCAAAGTAATACCCTGCGAAGGTGCCAACGGCATGTTGAAACAACTGGCTGCAAGTTTCCTATCAATTTGTTTTTTCATTTCTTCAAATCTGGTAAACGCGCAAGAATCTCAGTCCCGGTTATCTCCTCAACCAATCGTAAGTTATCCACTGGGTGTGGATTCGATCGTCGAGGGGGAACTGAAAGGTAAGTTGGAAGGACCTTTCCTATTTCATAGCAAGATCATCGAAAACACCGTGCGCAAGTACTGGATATATGTGCCGCCAACATATTCGGCCGACATGCCGGCTGCCGTACTCGTTTTTCAAGATGGAGCGCGAGCCACAAACCCAAACGGAGTCTTGCGAGTCCAAAATGTACTGGAAAATCTGGCCGCCAAGAATCAAATCCCAACTACGATTGGTATCTTCATTACTCCTGGACAACGAGGAGAAGAGTTTCCGGATAGCATTGGGACTGGAAACCCAAACAATCGCGATTTGGAATACGACGTTCTGGACGACAAGTACGCTCGGTTCATAATCGAAGAGATGCTACCTGAGGTGGGGAAGAAATACAATTTGACCAACGACCCAGCGTTACGGGCCATAGGCGGCTCAAGCAGCGGAGCCATTTGTGCGTTCACCGTGGCTTGGCACCGTCCCGATCAATTTCGCAACGTAGTCAGCATGATTGGTAGTTTTACGAATATCCATGGTGGACATGTCTATCCGGATCTGGTCCGCGAGACCGAGAAAAAACCGATTCGTATCTTTTTGCAGGATGGCATAAACGACCTTCGTAGCCCGCAAAACCTGGATCGCGATTGGTACCTGCAAAACCAAAAGATGAAGGCCGCCTTTACCGAAAAAGGGTATGACTTTGCATTTGTCCTTGGAGATGGGGGACACTCCGATGATCACGGAGGCGCCATTCTGCCTCAAATGCTGCGCTGGATTTGGCGCGACGTCGCGGGCATCAAGGCTCCAACCAATGATCTTGTGGCCGAGGCGACTGCAATCAAACCCAAAATCACCGATCCATTTCCAGGTTTTGATCCACAGAAAAAAGTTGATTTGCAAGGTGTGTGGACCTGGGAGCGAACTTTTGGAAACAATCGTTCGCTATATAAACTTAACCTTACCAATCAAGACGGAATGTTGAACGGGACCCTCGTGATGCAACGTGGAGAAGAAGAGCCCGTGAAACAGGAGATTTCTAATATCGAATTGATCGGCAATAAACTGATATTTGATGCTACCAGTCAGTTTCGAAATGCGAGCTTCCAAACTACCTACGCGGCCATTATAGATGGTGGCAAAATGAGAGGCTGGTCGATGAGTCAGTTTGGCGGTTCGCAGCGGGATACACGTTGGGAATGCGACCGGGAGTAATCAAGTTTGCCGTGTTGACCTGTGCTGCTCGTATTACAAAATAGGCCGATGAACGCGAGCAATCTTGTGAGATTTTTTTCGCCTGGCAACGAAATGACTTGATGGTCAATTCACTTCTTCGTGTTTCTTTGTAACGATTCCGTCGTCCAGGCTGACAAACTCTTCACCCGCTAGGTCTTCCGAGCCTTGTTCTCGTGCGGCTACTACATAGAACGATGGCACGGAGCCCAGTTCCAGTTTCGCACGAATTTCTTTTAAGCCTCGACAGAGCCAGCGATTGCACATGTCGCTGCGCATGTCACGAGGAAGAGTGCAGCCCTTCTCTCCATGAAAAATGCATGAATTCTCGATGCTCAGTTCAGGCACATGGCAAAAATAAGAATTAACAATTTCATCTTCCGATAGGCCAGGATTTGCGGCGATAAACGCTCTCACCTGTCCAATATTTAGGTATGCGTGATCGGCTCCCGTGCGACAGCAGGCCCCTCTACACAATCGGCACCCCGTACCGAAAAAAGGTGCCTCGGTTTCCGTAGCTTCGGTAGCAATATCATCGGGACGGTAAATCGAAGAGTCTGTGATTTGCTCCGAATTCCACCCCGGGCGCTGAGGTAATTCACTCTCGTGTGATTCGTGAGTTAATGCCCAATTTACTATTGAGCGGAACCTCGCGCGTACACGTTCCACGCGCTCGGCGTCTGGCGAGCATAGTGGTAAGTCGATATGCGGAACTACCACCACTTGGAATTTTTCAGGGTCTGGTACTAAATGCACGTGCGCCTGCCGGTCTCTGCTTTCAAGACCAGCGGCTTGGATGCGGTTCTGCCGTTCTTCACTCAATCGTTTTTTATCTGCAAGTCGGTAGGCTGCGTCAACTGACTGGCATTCGCGATCGTCGCAGGTGCCAGAAATCTTTCTCCGTTCTGTCAGGACAACATGGCAAACTCGGCAACGTTGATCGGCTGGAATGTCCTTTTGACGTAAATAGAGGACTTCACAAGCAAGTCGCCCACAGGTTGGCTTCGCGTGCGGTCCGGATTGCGGAAGTGGACAGCCACATGCTTTGCAGGTGGGACCACCGATTTCCAAATGGCGTCGGTAGGAAATTTGGCATCGAGCACTATCGCAAACTCTCCCTGCTGAAACAGGGGGCATCGGTTGGCTGCAAATCGGGCAAACTCGAGATTGTGGGTCCATATTCGTCTTCACTGAAAACTAGAATCCACCATGGACAAAGTCAAAAGTAACTCCCAGTCTGTTACTTTCTGTTCCATGGAGTGAGAATCCATGGGCTGTCTCAGAGAAGAGGCCAGCCATGATGAAAAGGCCCTTCTCGTCGCTTCCCTCCAACCTGCACGGTTCGGGAGGGGCAGTTATCAAGATCTCTTTGATTCGTTCCAAAGTTAGCAGCTTCCAAATCGCGAATCTCAACACTTGGCCAGTCTCACTCATCCGCTAGCAAGCGATCGAACCAAACTGCAATTGTGTTTACGACAAATTTCAAGTCGGCTGGATGTGAGGTCAATAGATGATCGGCATGTGGCAAGCATACCAGACTACTAGCAGATGGCGGAGGGTCTTTTTCGGCTCGCTGAGTGAGCAATCCAAATAGCCTCAGTACATGTTCATAACCTAAGGTCTCATCTTGCAAACTATGTATAAGTAACGTGGGCTTTGTCAGCTGCCGAAGCGCGCGTGAAATGTCGTGTTGTCGAAAGTCCATCAACATCTGATGATGAATACTATGATCGCGCCCCCCAATTCGCACACTTCCCTGTCCCTGCTGCTCGATTTGTGGGTTCATATTGGACAACAAGTTTGCCAAGTGCTTCGTATCGCTGGGGGCAGCCAGAGTCACGACACCTTTGACTGAAGGAAGTTGTTCAGCCAGACTCAGGCTGCATAGACCGCCAAAACTGTGTCCGATAAGGAATTTGGGTGCGGCATGGTGAATCTCCAAGAAGCCTACTGCCGCCAATAAGTCTGCTTGATTGGTAGTGAAATTGGTATGTGCAAAGTGACCTTGGCTGTCACCAAGTCCGGTCAAGTCGTAGCGTAAAACAGCATATCCATGTTCGACCAAGCCGCGTCCGACTCGAACCGCGACCTTAATGTCCTTGGTGCAAGTGAAACAATGGGTGAAAACTAGATAGGCTTTGGGAGTTACAGTAGGGCTGTCTAGGATGCCTGCCAAATCAAACTGGTTGCCCCCAATAAATGAAACTCGGTGGCTGATTCTGGTCACTTAGATAAATCCAAAAATCAATTTTGAAGGGTGGTTCCCAAGTGCCCCCGTTTGAAAGCAGTGGCCATTGCTAATGGTACTTCTGCTTCTGCAAGTACCAAGCCAGCTCGATTCTGCGCTACCATTGCTCGGTTCTCCTGTTCGGTCGCGATGGCTTCCGCTCGTCGCTGTTCAGCCAACGCACGAGCGACTCGCACATCTGCCTCGGCTTGATCGGCTCGCAATCGCGCGCCGATATTGTCTCCCACGTCAATATCTGCGATATCGATAGACACAATTTGAAACGCCGTTTGAGCGTCCAAGCCGCGGCGCAAAACTGTGCGAGATATCACATCGGGGTTTTCAAGAACGATTTGGTGAGACTCACTGGAGCCGATTGAACTAATAATGCTTTCACCGACTCGAGCAATGATCGTTTCCTCCGTTGCTCCGCCTATCAACTGCTCTAGGTTGGTTCGCACGGTCACTCGAGTTCGTACACGCAATTCGACACCGTCTCGGGCGATCGCACTGAGAGTAGTTTTGCCGCTACGACGTGAATCAGGACAGTCAATGACCTTGGGATGCACACTCGTACGCACAGCATCCTGAACGTCACGACCTGCTAGATCGATCGCAGCCGCTCGGTCAAAATCCAAGTCGATGCCAGCACGTTGGGCGGCAATAATGGCTTGAATGATATTCATGACATTGCCACCAGCCAGAAAGTGAGCTTCCAGGCGTTGCGTGGATATTCCGTTCCGAGAGCTAATGTCCAGGCCAGCTTGAGCAGCCATGATTTTGGCATGCACGATGGTGGGAGCTTTCACCTGTCGAAAGTACATCCCTACCAGACTGAGCATGGACACTCTGGCACTTGCAGCAAAGGCCTGCACCCACAAGGCACCAAAGGCAAAAAATGAAACCACAACAAACAGTGCAAACAGGGCCATCAAACCCAGAATGACCCACACGACAATTGTCTGAACACTGAGTTGAGCTATCAAAGGAATCATGAGTTGTCCGTGTCTGCAGAGTTCGTGTGAATGATGTTGGCGTCAGACTACAGCAGCCGCATTATATTGCATGCTAGACTGGCATGTGGCCCCCCGAATTGCTTTCATCTTACAAAGAAGCCGACGGGTTTCCAACACCGGAGAATGGCGTGTAGTGCTGCCGAGTGCACCGGTCAAAGAAATTTATTCCTGATTTGGATGGAAACGTCGCTGTTTTAGTCGTTCAGCCAGCTTTTTACGGTGCTTAAGATCTAATCGTTTGGCTTTGCTGGTCAATTTGCCAACCTGCTGCCGTAAGTCTTGATTGCAACGCTGCAGATACTTTTTGTATTCATCATGAAAACAATTGCTGGGATTGGGAGTGCCAATTTTTTGAATGCGATTGTAAATAGAAAGGATCCCAGTTAGGTCCTGAGAATATGAATTAACTCGGGCGAGTTGTCTGGCTATTTGCTCTCCTCGCGGTTCCAACTGGCCAATTTCAGCTATAAATAACATCAACCAAAGATTCGCATCCGTGACAGTATTACGTAGTTCTGCAATGGCTGAAGCTAAATGAGGTTGCCTCAGTCGTTGCAGGCCCCGAGCAATCCATAGTCGATTGGATTCAGCAGCTGTTTCAAAAGCTTCCAGGAATGATTCGGCAGCTTGAGGCGAGTTGGCTCGTACCAACGATTCCACGATTGCCGTGAAGACAACTTCACGGTGGTCGCAAAGATGCTTGGTAAGATTGGCCTCTGTTCCGGGTTCAGCGAAACTAATTAGGCTCTGGATGCTCAACTGGAAGCTCACAGCTTCCGGGCCACTCTCAGCACAGGGCTGTGCAAGAACGGAGTTTAGATCCATGTAACTTGGATGCTGCCTGCGCAATGCCTCCAGGAGCACCTCTCCGCGTATGAGTAATTCCGAGTTATTGCGATCAGTGGACAAAGCCCGGACGGTGGCGTCCAATTGATTGGCTAGCTCATCCGCGGTTGTATCCAGTAGCTCAATCCGCTGTCGGAGAGTTTCTAAATTGACACGGAAGAAAATCTTGGATTGGGGCTTTAGACGCTGAAGCTTTTCCTCAAAGGGAACTAAACTCGAAGCTGGCAATTTCACGAGTTGCTCAATGATTTTTCCAGCTGCTCGGGAGGAAGGATCCGTCAAGGAACGGCGTTGAACCATACTTTCCGAACGCTGCAAGCACTCGTCTATTTGATCCTCATCAATGGGAACATAGAACACGAGTGGAAAAGAGGCAAAAGCGTCCGGCCCCCAGCGTTCCCAAGCACTAAATATATGATGCAAAATGGAAGCCCCACCGGCATAGCTTTCGGTAAGCAACTGCAGGGCACGATCCCGAATATCTGCTTCGTCCGATAGTAACAGTTCGGATAATTCATGGGTCACGTCCATGCCTAAACTCCTCACAAAACTCGCTGGCTTATACCACTCAAACTTTGTTCGAATCACTACGGGTAGGCCTTTGTTTCAGGGCAATCTACTCGCGTTACTCTAATGAAATCTCGGTGACGCGTACGCGCGTCGTCGTGAATTGATAGAGTAATATTGTATGAATTATGCGTTCCTTCGGTATAGAGAAAAACAAGAGGTGAATTGAATCATGAAAAAACTAGTAATCTGCGCAGTCCTGGCCTGTGCTTGGAGCCTAGGCATTAATTCGGAATCCTTATTGGGGCAGCAACCTCTGCGCATAGGCATGATTGGCCTGGACACGTCCCATGCACCCGCGTTCACTAAACTGATCAACAATGCCGAGGAAGGTGTTTTGGCCAATATGAAGGTTACATCAGCCTTCCCTGGAGGTAGTGAGGACATCGCATCCAGTCGCGATCGACTGGAAGGCTTCACAAGACAACTTTCGGAAATGGGTGTCGTAATTTCTAATTCCATTGACGAAATGCTTGCGCATGTCGACGCGGTACTCCTGGAAAGTGTGGACGGTCGTAAGCATTTAGAACAGGTGCTACCCGTTTTCAAGGCAGGTAAACCTGTGTTCATTGACAAGCCGTTGGCGGGAAATCTCGAAGATGCTCTTGCGATTGATCTGCTAGCCAAACACTACCAGGCCAAATGGTTTTCAAGTTCGTCTTTGCGATTTAGTCCAGGTATTGCTGCCTTTCGTGAAGATGAGACGCTTCGCAGCAGTATTCGGGGAGCCGAAGTGTGGAGTCCTTGTTCACTCGAGAAAACTCACGCCGATTTGTATTGGTACGGAGTACACGGGGTAGAAACACTTTACACAGCCATGGGACCAGGATGTGAACAGGTGACGCGTGTGCATACTGCAGGTACGGATGTAGTGGTCGGAGTTTGGAGAGATGGAAGGGTGGGCACCTATCGCGGATTACGAGATGGAAAAAGTGATTATGGCTTGGTCGTATTTGGGGAAAAGAACATTGAAATTGGAGGACGCTATGAAGGGTATGGGCCTTTGGTTGATCGCATAGCAGTATTTTTCAATGGCGGAGCAACACCGGTAGGAAACGAAGAGACTCTAGAGATGTTCACATTCATGGCCGCAGCAGATGCTTCAAAAGACGCAAATGGAATGCCTGTGAAATTGGCGGAAGTGCGAAAGATCGCTTTAGCCAAAGCTCAGAAAAAAGTAGAGGCCCTACTGCAAGAATAGTACTGAGAGACTGCAGTTTTGCTGCCTAGCCGAATGGCGCCGGACATAGGGATTGTCACGACAATGCCGCCTATGGCGCGTTCTATATCAATTTTCATGCTTGATGAGTAGCAAATGTTGATCGGCCGGTCAGAAAAATGCCTATTGGAACCACCCAAGTGTTTCCCTAACCTAGATTCTTTTGTAGGGAATAAGCATCCACGCAGCGTAGATGCTTGCCAGAGTTTTTATTGGGGCAAGACGAAGGCAGTCCATATGAATGTATTAGTCGTAGACGATTCGCGTGTCACCCGCAAGATTGTGGTTCGCGAACTTGAATTGTTAGGTATCAAGCAAGTCGACGAAGCCGTGGACGGTGTCGAAGCTTGGCGTCTTTTTAGGCAGGCACCATACGACTGTGTGATCACTGACTGGAACATGCCAAACATGAATGGCTTGGACCTGCTGGAAAGCATTCGAGTGATGGACTCAGAAGTTCCCGTACTAATGATCACAACTGAATCCGAAAAAGAAAAAGTGATACAAGCCTTGCAGTCCGGCGTCACCGACTACTTGCTGAAGCCGTTCGACGAAGCCGAGTTGCACCAGAAAATCGCTAAGTACGCTTTGGATTTCGGGCATAGTCCCGTAAGCCATTGATTTGGCAGAGTGCATCTCTACGGTGCGCTAATCAATATTGTCGGACTCGGGATCCTCTAGGACTTCGTTGAGAGTCAAGCACTGCGACATCAATGCTTGAAACGCATCCGTGTCCAGCACGCGTTTCGAGCGATACAAGATAAAATTGCTGCCCAACGACTCTAAATTAAATCCGGAGAACTGAAGCAGCTGGGAGCGACGCGATGACGTCATGAAATCGCGAATTGCGCCAACATCTGGGCCTTTAAGCTGAAAAGTTTTGGAAAACTCGGGGTCAGTTTCAAAGTTAATATCTTTAAATCCAAAAAACTCACCTACTCGATGCCAAAAACCTTCCGGTGCTAAGGTGAAATGAGGTGTGTTGATAGATTGACTGCTAACCATGGCAATAGTTTGCCGGTAGGTGTGGGCCTGCTTACCGGAACCAACAGTAAACTTGTGGTCAAAAACAACCACGCGCAAGGGACCCGAATCTGCGACCATGGCGTTATTAGAAACACGGCCTCGCCCACGTTTCGCTATCTCGAAATTCTGAAAAATCTCAAAGTCTTGTGGCTGTAAGGCAGCAGTTACCTCGATCCCTAAAGAAGCCGCCAGAGCCCGCACTGCTTGCTGCCGCAGTCTTTGCCGATACTGGTTGTATAGTACCAGGAGCAGAGCCAAAGCAGCGAAAATGATGATCGGCAGAAATGGCATATTTGCTTTCCAAAGATACCTGTATTGGCAATAACGATTGGTTAGCATCTAGAGTAGCTTAATTTTTGCGTTCCTAAAGCCGGCCTTTTTGGTTGCTTTCCTTTCCAAAGCGAAAAAATCTGCGATAACTTCAGCTATGAATTCATCGAAGAAAAATGCGTCTTCCAGAATATTTCGCTTGCAAGACCAGCACGACGGGCTGACGTTGGCTGCTGCGCTTAAGGAACTCAACCCCAGTGTCGCTTGGGGGCAGGTCAAAAAGTGGATTCAGAATCGACAGGTTCAGGTCAACGGTAACCTGTGCTTGGATGCTGCTAGGCGAGTTAAGAGTTCCGACGTTGTCAAGTACTTTGCCAATCCACTTTCAAAGCCTATCGAATCAAGCGACATTCGGATTGCTTACATAGACGAGCATTTGGTCGTCGTTGAAAAGCCTGCGGGCGTGACAAGCGTGCGGCACGTCGAAGAACGTAGGCTGTCCACGCGGAGACGGCAACTACAACCTACGCTCGAAGAGTTGTTGCCGCCCACGTTGGCACGCATACAGAGGTTGCGTTGGCCTCCTCTGCCGCCTAAAGGAATGAACCGAGGGCGTCGACCCAGCAACGAACGCCGCGGGCGAACTGGAAATCCTCCAATTCAGAATGCCAAGAAATTGCCACCCGAGTTGCAAGTCTTTCCAGTGCATCGTTTGGACCGAGAAACAAGCGGCCTCATGTTGTTTGCGCGGAATCGAATGGCCGAACAAAGGCTGACGGCAATGTTCAAGCGCCACACCATTGAACGCGAGTATCTTGCAGTGTGTTTAGGAAAAGTTGAACCCCAAACGATAAGCTCATTATTGGTTCGCGATCGTGGAGATGGTGTTCGGGGTAGCCTTACGAATAACCCAGATCAGTCAGGGGAACGGGAGACACAAACAGCCACCACGCATGTACTAAGTGCAGAATATTTTTCAAGTGGAGAACAAAGCTATTCGCTGGTACGACTGAAGTTAGAAACAGGGCGAACTCATCAGATTCGAATTCACCTTTCCGAGCTTGGACACCCACTTTGCGGCGACAAGATCTATCAGAAGAATAAAGATGGGGAAATCGTACTAGACCCAAGTGGTGCGTCGCGCCAGGCCTTACATTCCGATCGCATCGAATTTACGCATCCAGTTACTGGACAACACTTGGTATTTGGAATGGCGATGCCGAAAGATCTGGAGTCTTGGTTGCATCGGCTCCGTAGCGACGATGCCTCACCTGGGAAAGTGAGTTCGTGAATCCCAAGCAACGTGTCGAAGCCCTTGTACGCGTGGCAGCCGAATTGCGCGATCGCGCATCGGAATTGCAGTTCGCTCCCGAAATCCCGTGGGTTTATAACCCCCTTGAATACGCTTGGGCAGCGCATGAGCAGTACATTCGCATGTATAGTGGACAGCCCTGCCGAGTATTCATGCTAGGTATGAATCCAGGTCCCTGGGGAATGGCGCAGACTGGTGTGCCGTTCGGGGAGGTTCAAGCAGCCAAGGACTGGTTGGGGATTTCAGCCGCCATCGGCAAGCCGAAATTGGAACATCCGAAACGTAGGATCGATGGACTGCTTTGCCCGCGAAGCGAAGTTTCGGGTAGGCGGTTGTGGGGACTATTTGCCAAAAAGTTTAAGTCTCCCCAGTCATTTTTCCTTAACCACTATGTGGCCAACTATTGTCCCTTAGTTTTCATGGAAGAGTCGGCACGCAATTTGACTCCTGATAAACTACCAGCGTCTATTCGAACACCTCTTCTCCATGTGTGCGATGCGCATCTTGCTTCGGTATTGGAGTTGTTAAATCCCGAATGGGTCATTGGGGTAGGAGGCTTTGCTGAGCAATGCGCTACTCGCGTATTGGCTAGACTCGAAAACTTACGCAATACAAGAGTCGGCAAGATTTTGCACCCGAGTCCGGCTTCGCCAGCTGCCAATAAGGACTGGGCAGGGACGGTTACTCGACAACTCAATGACCTCGGTATCTGGTAATGTCAGATTGCTTTCAATCCTTGAACAGGCAGTATTGTAGCTACAGTTGTGAGAATCGCAGATGCAACGTATTGTACTAGCGATGAGTGGTGGCGTAGACAGCTCCGCAGCTGCGCTATTGCTACAACGCGAAGGTTTTGAAGTGGTGGGCGTATTCATGCGCCACGGCGAACAGTCGGCTCAATCATGTAATCTGCCTGGGGCCCCCAATCTCTTGCTACCGGTCGTCCAAGGCAGGACTGACCACAAACAGGGGTGTTGTAGTGCTTCGGACGCTATGGATGCCCGGCGTGTGGCAGACAAGTTGGGAATACCCTTCTACGCACTTGATCTACAAGCAGACTTTGCAAGAATCGTCGATTATTTTGCGACCGAATATGTTCGCGGGCGCACACCCAATCCTTGTGTCCAATGCAACAACTGGATCAAATTCGGCCGCCTATTCGACTATGCCGACAGTATCGGTGCGCAATTTGTCGCTACCGGACATTACGCCCAAATACAATCTATCGCAGGCGGCCCGACTTTACAGCGCGGAGTTGATCGTTCAAAAGACCAGTCGTACGTACTAGCCGGAATTAAGCGCGAATACCTCACACGCATGCTACTTCCCATCGGAGCCTACACAAAACCTACGATACGGGCGTTAGCAGCTGAAGCAGGATTGCGCGTTGCTGATAAACGTGACAGCCAGGAAATCTGTTTCGTGACCACTGGACATCATGGCGAATTCGTACGGGCTCGTTCTGGAAAGTCAACCGCTGGGAATTTTGTTACCCTAGACGGTCAGATCGTAGGACAGCATGCGGGCATCGAGTCGTATACGATTGGACAGCGCAAAGGGCTGGGAATCGCTCTTGGTGAGCCTGTTTTCGTTGTGCGAATCGACCCCGAAACATACGATGTGACATTGGGACCCAGGGAATCGCTGGCATGCAGTCATTTGTCAGCAGTTGATGTGAATTGGCTCATCGAGGTTCCCACAGAAACATTGGATTGTTTAGCCCAAATTCGCTATAACAGTCCACCGGTTCCTGCTCAGGTCCGTGTGCTGAGAGAGTGCGAGATCGAAGTAAAGTTTTTGGAGCCAGTTCTTGGTATCGCACCGGGACAACTATGCGTTCTGTACGCGGAGAATCAAGTGCTTGGAGGTGGCTGGATCCGTTAGTTCAAAGACCGCAAATTCAAAAACGTAATCGAATGTCCTTTACTTCAAGTAGTAGACATCCACCATCCAATCAAGCCTGCCAAAGCTGCATAAAGTAAGAACGGGACCAGCGTGCGGCGAAGAACGGTCCCCTCGTGTCCCAGCATCCGCACCACGGCACAGGCAGCCACCACGTTATGTACACAGATCATATTGCCAGCCGCTCCGCCTACTGCCTGTAAAGCAACGATCCATTGAGGAATCAATTCAAGCCGCTGGGCAACGTTAAACTGAAAAAGCGAAAACATCATGTTGCTAAGCGTATTGGAGCCGGCTACAAAAGCCCCCATACCACCTATAAAAGGTGCTAGCAGCGGCCACCCAGACCCCACTAGCACCGCGGCCTCGGCGGCTAAGGCCTTGGGCATCGAATCATAGCCAGCCGCGCCTCCGTCGCTAAGTATGAATACTTGCACCATGGGAACGGCAGGTAGCAGGGCCAACGAGGCCCCAATGAGAACTCGCGTGCTGCGCGACCAAGCACTCCAATAACTCTTGGCCGAGGCGGCGTGCAATGGCCACGTGACCAGCGATACGACGATAAAGATCGTGCCGGGTAGGGCCAAGGGTTTTATTGCGCCAGAAGAAATGTTCGTACCTAACATGCCATCCCAACTGAATTGCCAGCTGTTGATAAAGGCTGATGCGGTGGGCCATAGTTTGGTAAGCAGGAGCAAGGCGGCCACCAACAAGTAAGGCATCCAAGCCAACACGATAGGGAACTCCCGGTCCTGTGTCTCATGCTCGGAGGTGGCGGCATTTCCGCTCGAACTTGCCTTTGTAGTACTGGCCTTTTTTATGTTCGTACTGGGGGACCAATCACTTGGCCATTGTTCCGTGGAAGGAAAATCCCACGCAGTGCGCGGAGTAAGGAACCTGAGTTTGGCGGCAGCTGAAACAATGGTTAGTCCAACGATCGATCCTACGAGAGATGGAAAAGCCGGACCCAAAAACTTGGCTGCCAGGAAGTACGGGACTGTCATCGCAAGTCCCGAGAAGACGGCGAACGGTGCTACAGCTAAGCCATGCCGAAAGGATTTTTCGCTCCCAAAGAAACGGGTCACGATCATGACCAACAGCAGCGGGATGAAAGTGCCAATCACCCCGTGCATGATGGCAACTCTTACGGCAATATCAGCAAGAAAGCCATCGAGGTCCGCAACCCCTTGCGTGCTGATAAAGCCTGCGCTGAGAGCAAATTGCTCAACACTGGGGTCATTTCCAAGGCCCGTTCTAACACCCAATAAAATTGGCGTTCCAGCTGCACCGAACGATACGGGAGTGCTTTGTATCAGCATGCCGCTGGTGACGGCTGCTAGGGCGGGAAAGCCAATCCCAACGAGCAGTGGCACGCAAATCGCAGCCGGCGTTCCGAAGCCCGCAGCACCTTCGATGAAGGAACCGAACAGCCAAGCAATGATGATAACTTGTACCCGCCGATCAGGACTGAGGCCCGCAAATGAGCCGCGAATCGTCTGTAAGGCTCCAGTACTTCGCAAAGTTTCCAAGAGCAGAACTGCTCCAAAAATGATGTACAGCAATGTACCTGCAGTAATGATACCTTTGAGGATCGCAGCCGAGATACTGACCAAGGGTAGTTTCCAAACCACCGCTGCCAGCACTACAGTAGTCAGTAAAGCAATGGGCATGGCCTTGGCTGCCGGCTGACGGAGACCTACCAATAGAATCCCGACAACGACGATGGGAAGTAGGGCTAGAAAAGCAAGCATGGTGTGAACTTTGCATCAGGTATGTGGACGAATGCGGTTTCAGTATACCCGGCAATTCGCCACGACTCGAATCAACCAGCGAGATGCGGTAGAATTCAGGCAGAAGTTTGGTTTCAAATACATCTCTGTTGCTGGGGAGATCTTGATATGTCAACTGTCGACGCTGAAGTCCGCGCCTTTACGGCTAGAAAATTTGAAGCTCCTGCAAAGTTCATTGAATTCTGTCAGTTGGGCGGCGCACCGCTGCGAGGTTACATTGGCGGAAAATACGTCGCCGGCACAATGAACACAACGTTCCAAACCATCGATCCTGGATCGCTAGAAGTTCTGGCAACTGTATGCGAAATGGGTGCTGCTGAGGTCGATGCGGCTGTCACGGAAGCCTATCGGGCCTATCACGGCTCGCAGGGTAAGGGTTGGAAAACCTGGCCCGTTGAAGACCGATGCAGACTAGTAATGCGTTTTGTTGAACTGTGCGAACGAGATCGTGACGTACTGCTGGCCTGCGAAATCTTTGACGGCGGAAAGGTCTCCGAACTTGCCGAGGGAGATTTTGATCAGATCCGCGCAACTGCTGAATACTTTTGCCAGGTCGCTAAAAGTGCTGAGATGGGAGATGGAGAAGCCCTCGGCATTTCAAGTAGCCTCAAAGGATTTACATATCGAGAGCCTTGGGGAGTTGTAGCGGGCATCATTCCCTGGAATTACCCCGTGGTGCTCAATAGTTGGTTTATCTTTCCGGCACTTCTAGCTGGAAATTGCATTTTGCTCAAGCCTGCCGAAGATACGCCCCTGTCCTCGCTTTATATGGCGAAACTAGCGGAGGAAGCTGGCTTTCCTGCGGGAGTATTCAATGTATTGCCCGGACGTGGTGAAATAACAGGGCAATGCATCGCTGAACATCCTGGCGTACGATTTATCGCATTTACCGGTTCCCCAGAGATTGGTCAGTCGATCATGAGAACTTGTGACCGACACGGGACCCGCATGAAGCGTGAAATGGGAGGCAATGGGGCAGCGATTGTTTTAGATGATGTGGACCCGGAAGCGGTTGCGAGGCAGATTGGGCGCTATACCAATCAACACTTTGGACAAACTTGCTGTACGATTCATCGTGTCTTTGTTGATAAGAAGATTGCTGATGAGTTTATCGATTCTCAACGCGCCTTCTTCGAGAATTTACAGATTGGTTACCAAGCCGATGCGGGGACCCAGTTGGGGGCAGTTGTCAACTCGACTCAACACCGTCGTGTGTTGCAGGCTCAACAAGAGACGGCACGCCGCGGTGGACAGATTGTGCTCTCCGGGGGGCCTGCTGAAGTGGCCGATAAAGAAGGCTATTACATTAAACCCGCCTTGTACAAGACGCAGCCTGGAATCGACTGCAATCCGCACGAGGTCTTCCATGCCTTCGCCACAATTTGTCCTGTGCAATCAGTGGCCGAAGCTGTTGAGTTGGCCAATCGAACGCCGTACGGACTAGGAGCCAGCGTATGGACCAAAGATATTGAGCGGGGAATCAATCTGGCTAAACAACTGAGGGATGGTACGGTGCAAGTGAATTGCCATAACTCCATTGCCTATGGTTTGCCGTATGGTGGACAGGGCATCTCCGGTGGACCGGGAGGTGGTGTGAACTGCGAAGAAACCTTCTATGATTACACGCAAGTCAAGGCCGTCTACGTAGCCGATTATCCAAGCTGAGAATAGCAACCTTAACGGAGCCTCAAAAAAAGTGGCAGCTGAATTGCAACGTTGTGCATGGTGTGGTACTGATCCTCTGTATGTCAGCTACCACGACCAGGAATGGGGTGTACCGTTGCACGATGATCAACGTCTGTTTGAGTTCTTGACTCTGGAGAGTGCACAAGCGGGACTTAGCTGGATCACTATCTTGCGCAAGCGTGAGAATTACCGAAAGGCTTTCGCCAACTTTGATCCTGTCAAAGTAGCGAGATTCAGCGAAAAGAAATTTGAAAAGCTCATGCAGGATAGTGGAATTATCCGCAACACAGCCAAAGTTCGGGCTGCGATCCACAACGCAGGACGGTTTTTGGACGTGCAAGCAGAGTTCGGCTCGTTCGATGCCTACAATTGGCAATTTGTCGACGGTCGAGCGATCCAGAATAAATGGAAGACGCTCAAGCAGATTCCAGCGGTGAGCTCCATTTCGGAAAAGTTTTCCAAAGATCTCAAACAACGCGGTTTCAAGTTTCTGGGTCCCACCACGGTATATGCGCACATGCAAGCAACCGGAATGGTGAATGATCACCTGGCTTGTTGTTTTCGTTATCACGAGGTCTAGAGCAAAATTCACATAAGAGTAGCGTTTCTTTGCACATTTGCTCAATGATTTCCTTGAAAACACACGCTATACGTCCGTGCGACTCGCACCAACAGGCTGCTGCAAAAGTAACCCGAAGCGTCAGCGAGGGAATGTGCCCAGCCCCTTGCTAACGCTCTGACGCTTCGAGTTACTAATCGTCCAAAAGATTTTGCAAATCGATTTTTTCATCCCCCTGCTAACGCTTCCTGCAGCGGAAGCAGAGACGAAGGTTGACCAATCTCACCTCTGTACCCGAGATTAATTTGAAGCCGGGCAGAATCAAAGCATGAATCAAGTTCCTGTTCGGCTCTCGGGACCTACTTCAAAAACCATATTTGCCTCGCATTGCCGAACATCAAGAAAGCGTGAGCGCTAGAATCAAGATCCGACGCATGCTCAAAACGCCAGTAGCTCGTCGGCGTGAGCAGCGACAATGGGCCGAATGGTTGCTAACCAACCAATTAAGTCCTCCGGCAACTCGGGCAGTTTCACGCGGCGCATGACTCCGCCTAACCGCCATAGTAGGCGTTCATCATCGGAGTAGTCAGCTAAGAATCGTTCGTTGATAAAGCGAGGCAGCAACACCACTAGCTTATCAACCGGATGCCGACAGATCAGATTGGCTGCACGTTCTAACTGAGACGCATCCAAGGATTCCAATACTTCGTAATAACGAGTCAATCGCGAGGCATCTCGGTCCATGAGCACCCAATCAAGTAACAACTCGACGACAATATGGCCAAGAAATCCTGCTTGGTGTCCAAGCCCAGGTGCCAAGTAATGCCGCGCTTGGACTGCGAAACGCGTACTTAGCTCGACGAAGATAGATGTTTGATGGAAACGGCGGTCGTCGTCGTGGTGTTGAATGACTCCTCTAGCCACGTCTCGAACCAAAGCGTCCGAACTGTCTCTCAGTGGCTCGGCATATTGGCTACGCGTACGGTTCCGTCGATCGACCACATTCATCCAGTCGGGGAGAGCCGTACCTGCTACAAAATACGGCTCATCGAAAAAACGATATGCGTGCGATAGATAGTTCACGGCCGAGCTTATACGTTTTGCCAAGCATGGCTCTTGCCACTCGCGATAACCGCATCACAGACTTTCTGAGTTTCTAGCGCGTCTCGGAAGGTCGGATGAGCTGCTGCGCCGGTATCCAGACTAGTTAAGAAATCTGCAACTTGGTGTGTAAATGAGTGTTCGTATCCAATCTGCAAACCGGGGACCCACCAGTGCCCCATGTAGGGTTGATCTCCGTCGGACACATGCACACTTCTCCAGCCACGAACAATCGACTCGTCGCTATGGTCAAAATACTGGAGCCGATGCAAATCATGCAGGTCCCAGCGAATGCTAGCGTGTTCTCCGTTAATTTCTAAAGTGTACAAGGCCTTGTGACCACGCGCGTATCGAGTCGATTCAAACAACCCCAGTGAACCATTGGCAAAATGGCAGAGAAATGCACAGGCATCGTCGATGCCAACGGGCTGCTTCTTCCCTGTTTCGGCATGCACGCGCTCTTTCACAAACGTTTCCGTCATGGCCGTCACGTCTTTGATGGAGCCATTGAGCCAAATTGCCGTGTCGATGCAGTGAGCCAAAAGGTCGCCGGTTACACCACTACCGGCAGCATCCACATCTAAACGCCAGGTTGCAGCTCCGCCTTGAGGCACATCAGCGTTGATCG
>JAGQOY010000348.1 GCA_020427005.1 Planctomycetales bacterium | reverse complement strand
CCGAAGCGTAAGCGAGAGACCGAACAAGAATCCCTCACTTACGTTTCGGGTTGGGACGTTTATTTCTGCCGCTCGCCTTAAGCCCAAAGTGCCAAACTGCCCATCAAGGATGAGCGGCGGTTTACGGAAGACCACAAGTTGCCCGGCACCAAAGGCAGGTGGAAGGCAATTTCTCCGGTGCAGACCCGCGTACCTACCTTCCCACAGCATGCCAAACAAATCCAAACAAAGAAGGTGGAAAAGACTAACTCGCTCTATAAGTAATGCCTTGGTTGCATTGTCGTCTTCACCGTCTTTGGATTTCAGTCAGGTGATGACTTTAGCGATTTTTGCAATTTTCACAAATTTGCTGAAATGGAAACGAGTTGGCTGCGTCTTCAACCTGCAACGCCCGATTGTTATTGAAACTATCCCCTCCGATCCGTTCGATTCAACCCATGAGCCTACAACAGGTCCGCAGATTCCAATTCTTTGTATGGATTGCCTCTACGTTTCATTTTCAAGCTGCCTTGAACGCGCAAGACAACTATGGCAGGACCATTGCCGTGGGTACATGGGGCGATGGTAACTGGGGCAATCCGTCGGGTACGCCAGGTGCTCCTAGTGCGATTGATAACGCCTTTATTGGTTCAACTGCAGGCACGGGATGGGTTGGCAATGCAACCGTCAACGTTTCCGCAAATGCACAGGCTAATGTCGTGTCCCTTGGTGATGGACTCAGTACAGGTTTCCTAACTATCGACGCAGGGTCAACGTTAACCGCCGGGCACCTGGTGAGCAATTCAGGCAGTTCCTTGACCGTGAACGGAAGTCTGGCTGTGAGTACATCGCTCGAACTCTACGGCTCGAGCACACAAATTAACGGAAATACGACAGTTGGTGGGACGATTTACACTTACGGTGGATCACTTACGCAAAGCGCAAACATTGACGCTAACGAATTGATCTTGGGTTGGTCAGGCGTGCCGACGAGTTACATTCGGACGTCGGGGCAGCTGACGCTCGATAATTTGACAGTCGACAGCGGATCCGCCATTACGTTCCTGCCGGGTGACTCGATTGCAAATTCGGTCTCGGTTTACAATGGATCAACATTCCAGAGCAACTCCCCCATTTCTTTGGCAAGTTTGCTTGTTTCGAATTCTACACTAGAGCTGGCAAACAGTATTAGTGCCTCTGGATACATTTATCTCGATTCCGCAACTATGAATCGCAGCGTGGGCGCCACGCTTTCTACTCCAGACCTAGTCCTGACAGGTATGGCTTTCGATTTGGATGGCACGGATACAATCACCAACTACGTGCAACTCGACAGCAGTACGCTGAATATTTCCGTTCCGACGACATTGCCCGGTGGCATCTATGCGCAGAACACCGCGACCGTGAATATCAATAGCAGCACGACACTTGGTTCACTGCAGCTTTACGACAGCACACTCAATCTAAACGCCAACTTAGATTTGGGGACTGGGGTTTTGTACACAGGTGGCGGTGCCATTAATCAAAACGGCAATATCTCGGGCAATCTTGAGATTGGTTGGGGTGGTGTTGCCACTGCATTCAACCGTAATGTAGGAAATCTGAATGTCACCAATCTCAGCCTGCATAACGGCTCCACTGTGGCACTAACTGCCAGCGATAAAATCGATACCGTTTTTCTCTACGGTGGTTCTAACTTGACAATTCCTACGGCCGGTATCGTTACGACCTCCGCTAGTGCCAATAGTGGTTCAACCTTGACCATCAACTCGCCACTTAGTCTCACCAACTACGTGAGTGTGGACAACTCAATTCTGAATCTCAACGGCGGTATCACGACAGGATCCTACGTCGAATTGAATTCCGCGACCTTCAATCGAGCCTCTGGTGCAACCATTAGCACTCCCGCACTGTACTTGACAAACATGACATACAACTTGGATGGCACGGATACAATCACCAACTACGTGCAACTCGACAGCAGTACGCTGAATATTTCCGTTCCGACGACTTTGCCCGGCGGAATCTATGCGCAGAACATCGCGACAGTGAATATCAATAGCAGCACGACACTTGGTTCACTGCAGATATATGACAGCACACTCAATTTAAACGCCAACTTGGATTTAGGGGCAGGAGTATTGTATACAGGTGGCGGGGTCGTTAATCAAAACGGAAATATCTCGGGCAATCTTGAGATTGGATGGAGTGGTACAACAACTGCATTTAACCGCACTGCAGGCGTGTTAGATGTAGCTAGCCTCAGCCTTCATGTGAATTCAGCACTCGCGTTATCGTCAACTGATTCCGTTGACAACCTACAATTGTATGGCACTTCGACCCTGACCTTTTCGCAAGCCACGGGTGAAACGACCGGACTCGATTTGCTGACGCTTCAAATCGATCCGGCCGCCAAACTTGAGATCCTTTTCGATGGGGTCAATGGCAGCGGGCTAGATTGGGGTCTGAGACTGGCAGGTGACCAACAATTGCTACTAACTGGCTTCCTTTCCGGTGGGCAACTGGCTACCAATCTATTGAGCGCTGGTGTCATCTACGACACTGCCAACTTTGGCGATTACACGTACTATGGTTCGGTTTCCGCTGTGCCCGAGCCGTCTTCCGCCATGTTGCTGCTGATCTCTGGAATAACGATGCCAGCGTATCGCAGGCGTAGGCCGCAACAGGATTCGTATACCTACGATTTTCCGGTTGCTTGAATTCAATACGACTCGTTCGTAGTACTTTGCTTGGCGACCAAACAGAATCTGTCCCAGCTGTTTATGTCGAGGGATTCCGCTCACGGGATCTCGTCAATAGCCTCGTCGGCTCCACGTCCTCTGATAAAGTCGGTATGCAAATACTCGGAGTCAAGCGCCGGCTACGGTGTCGTGGCCAGCCTCAACGGCGCGTTCTTGAACAATTTTCTTTTTCAATTCTTCTGAAAAAAACAACGGCAAGTTACGTCCGTGAGCTTTACCGAGGTCCTGCTCGCGCGGCCATGGTGGTGATTTTTTGAGCAAGGAGGCTAGTGCGACATCAAGCCTTAATTATTGATTTTGAACTGCCAATCTACGGCAAGCTTGGATTTCGGCCTGATGTTCTTCTAGTTCTCCAATTCGTTTGTCCAGAAAGACAGCAACTTAGTTCGAATTCAGCCACATTAAGCCAACTTCCATGCTTAGGGGTATACACGAAGTTTATCTTCTCCACATATTTCCGTGCACGCTCGGGTGGAAATACTTGGTAGAACGCTCCTATCGTGTGTGTGTCTAGATTGTCAGAAACCAACGTCACCATTTTGCACTTCGAATTGCGCCTATCTTGTTCATGAAGAGCACGCAACACTATTGCAAAATTTAGGCAAGAGAAATGCGATTCCGCACATTTGATCAACGATTTCCTTGAAGAACCTCTTTGCCGGCGGTTCAACTCGCGCTTTAGGCCGCTTGGCTCGATTTTATGTGTGCTATTTAGGACGGCGAATCCTAAGGAATAGTAAGAAACATTAGGAGCCTGGAATGGTCACTTTTCTGCACCTTCGTTCTGCCCGCAATTGGCGTTACAGCCGATCCGTCGATCTAGCACGGTAGATTTGCAAAAAAGCAGCTTTGTAATCCTTGCTCACTGAGTCCTAGAACTGTAACGAAATTCGTGCGTGCAATTAGCATCGCCTCTTGGCAAGACGCCGAGCCTGGACCAAATAGCGCAAAAAAAGGCTCTACGTCCTCCGAACCACTATTCAAATGAAAAATCCGTCTTAATACCGGCGTTCAAATATAACGGACCAGTGTTCCCTACCGACTCCGCTGCAACTTAAATGATTTTTCAATTTTTTGAGAGATTTCTGAAAAGAATGCAGAAAAAATCCGTCACTGAGTGATGGCTCTGTTTTATACCCAGCCCGAGCTAGTGCTTCCGGAAAGTCCGTTCCACTTGCTGGAAGCAAGACCATTGGGGTGCTGTCTATTAGTTTTTTTCAGAGAGATACGCAATCCAAATGTGTTTACGTAGGCGCTCAAAAGGTAAGCAGGAAGTGGTATCTGGTGGAAAGATGCTGCGACAGCGGCGATCTGCATTAAGGTACCGTCGAGCCCGACGAGTATTTCTACTCGAATTACTCGAGCGTCGCGATTTGTTAACGCAAATCTCCTTCACGGATGCGGCCGAGCGATTTTCGAATCACGACGTCACGGGAGTTACGATAGTCACGCATGGTTACCAGCCTCCAGATGCACTTATCGACGCGGCAAAATTGGTGTGCTTGAGTGTAGGTGACGGTGACTCCTTGATGCCGCTTGCCCAGGCGATTCGAAACCGCGCTGATGCTGTAAACGGAGACGGCTACGCCTGGCTGCTCGACTACGACGTCGTCCAAGGTGGGAACGGCAACTTTGATTCAGACGATTCACAATTGCCTCCAGCGGTTGAAGGTGGAACAGATGCACTGTCCGGCGAAGTAGTTCTACTTTTTGATTGGGCGGCCGAGTCGAATGAGTTGTCTGCTGGGTGGGGCG
>JAGQOY010000347.1 GCA_020427005.1 Planctomycetales bacterium | reverse complement strand
CGCAGGACATTTCATTAGCCGGACGCATCTTGGCCAACTTCCCGGACTATTTGTCACAGTCACAAACTCAACCGGATGCATTGAGTGCGCTAGGGGAACTTGCGAAACGTCCGGAAGCCAACATTATTAAGCTGCCTAATATTAGTGCTTCCATCCCTCAGCTGTTAGAAGCCATCGCAGAGCTGAGAATGCAGGGGTATATGGTACCCGAGTATCCGGAAGCACCGCAAACTGACTCTGAACAGGAAATACGGGGGCGCTACGCAAAAGTGCTTGGTAGTGCAGTCAATCCTGTGCTGCGGGAAGGGAATTCGGATCGACGCGTTGCCAAGCCCGTTAAAGAATACGCAAAGAAACATCCACATTCGATGGGAGCCTGGAGTTCGGATTCTAAAACACACGTTGCCTCGATGTCGCAAGGGGATTTCTACGGTAGCGAACGATCCTACGTTATGCCGTGTGCGGGGTCTGTTCGTATTGAACTGCAGTCCGTTGATGGAAGGCGAACGGTTCTCAAGGAATCGCTAAAATTGCAGGCCGATGAGATCATTGATGCATCCGTCATGAGCTGCAGCGAATTGCGGAGGTTCCTACGCAGTGCATTTGCCGATGCAAAATCTCAAGATGTACTACTTTCACTCCACTTAAAAGCTACGATGATGAAGATCTCCGATCCCATCATTTTTGGTCACGCGGTCAGCGTATTTCTCGAAAGCTTTTTTGAACAGCATGGCTCGACATTGGCAGCCCTAGGAGTCAATCCAAACAATGGGCTTGGCGATCTTTACGCACGATTGTCGCGGCTTGAGGCAGCCCAGCAGGCTGAGGTCCGAGCTAGTCTTGAAGCTGCCTTGGCAGCCGGCCCACGCCTGGCCATGGTGGATTCAGATAAGGGAATTACAAACTTACATGTTCCCAGTGACATCATCATTGATGCCTCGATGCCAGCATCGATTAGAGCATCGGGAAAAATGTGGGGTGCCGATGGCAAACTACACGATACCAAAGCTGTGATTCCTGACCGCTGTTATGCCGGCGTTTACCAGTCCGTAATTGAATTCTGCAAAGCCCACGGTGCATTCGATGTAACCACCATGGGGAACGTTTCCAATGTGGGCCTCATGGCTCAGAAGGCCGAAGAATATGGTTCGCACGACAAAACTTTTGAGATCCCATATGCAGGTCGAGTGTGCGTAATCGATCAGGATGGCCAATCCATCATGGAACACGATGTAGAGCAAGGGGATATTTGGCGCATGTGTCAAACCAAGGATGCACCCATCCGAGATTGGGTCCGCCTAGGAGTGGCACGCGCCCGAGCCACCGGTGCTACGGCGGTATTCTGGCTGGATTCTGAGCGAGCACACGATGCGCAACTTATTGGCAAAGTCAAGCAGTATCTCGTGGACCACGATACGACGGGCCTAGAGATTCTGATCCTATCCCCCGTGGAGGCTGCATTACACGCCTGCCAGCGAGCCAAGGAGGGTCTGGATACGATCTCTGTAACAGGCAATGTGTTACGAGACTACCTGACTGATTTGTTCCCCATTCTGGAGTTAGGAACGAGTGCCAAGATGCTATCAATCGTGCCTTTGTTGGCTGGTGGTGGACTTTTCGAGACTGGCGCTGGCGGTTCCGCTCCCAAGCATGTGGACCAATTCCTTGAAGAAGGGCACTTGCGATGGGATTCCTTGGGCGAATTCCTGGCCTTGGCGGTGTCTCTGGAAGATCTAGGCAACAAGTCACAAAACGCCAGAGCCCTGACTCTATCCGCCGCTCTAGATAAAGCCAACGGCCGCATTCTTGGCGAAAATCGGGCACCATCGCGAAAGGTAAAAGAAATCGACACGCGAGGGTGTCATTTCTATCTGGCGATGTACTGGGCTCAGGCGCTAGCTGAGCAAACAACGGATCCCGATTTAAAGCAAAAGTTCGAACACATCGCCCAGGAGTTGTCCAATAACGAGTCGCTAATAAATGAGGAATTGATTGGGGCTCAGGGTCAAGCCGTGGATATTGGTGGCTATTATCACCCAAGCGAGGACCGGGCCGCTCAAGCTATGCGACCCAGCGGAACACTGAATCGTATCATAGATCGGGGTTAGCCCTCTTTTGGGGGTGTGGCGGTTTGGCGGAATCGATTTTTTCGATTTTGTGATTCCCATAACACAACGATCCGAGTATAAATTAATGGTGTTGTTGACACTGAGTCTCAATTCCAACTGGCAAACGATTCATGATTGCTTCACCCAAGATATCTGGAACGCCGCTACCACTAGACCTAATGCAGGCAAATGAAACCGGCGAAGTGGTTGAGTTGTGTGGAAATGAGTGCCAGATCCATCGGCTGTCAGAAATGGGCTTACGTGTTGGTGCCGAAGTGAGAATGGTTTGTCCAGGCTCCCCTTGCTTGCTAGCACTCGGTGGCAAACGCATGAGCGTGCGGTTGAATGCTGAGGTTGAAGTTCTCGTATGTGCCCGGGCCGCCTCCTAGGTGTCCCATTCAAATTGCCGTGTTTCGAATTCCCTTGCGAACCTGAGCCGTTCCTAATCCTAGGAAACTATCAGTTTCGGTTTCTTTTGATTTTCCTATGACCTCGTTAGCTGATCTTGCTGCTGGGCAGCGTGGCTTCGTGACAGATGTTACAGGGAATGATTCCCTGTCCCTTCGCATCATGGAGTTTGGAATTCTCGAGGGCGAATCGATCCTATTGATTGGCCGAGCTCCGTTAGGGGATCCAATCGAAGTTTCCGTTCGCGGTGCAAAGCTATCCCTACGAAAAGCAGAAGCGCAGAGAGTCTTGGTAAAGATTATCGATCCTCAACGAGGCGGTTCGGAAAAATAGATGACCACCTCCATCCTGTCGCCGAAGGCGGATCTAACAGTTGCGTTGGTAGGCAATCCTAATACCGGTAAAAGCACGTTGTTTAGCGCACTGTGTGGAGTGCCGGCACGAATCGGAAATTATCCTGGCGTTACCGTCGAAAAACGAGTTGGAAAGTACAAAGATGATCGGGGAACGGTGTCGGTAATCGACATGCCAGGAACCTACAGTTTGACGGCCCGAACACTGGACGAAAAGATTTCAGTAGATGTGCTTTTGGGGCGTCAGGCGGATACACCTCAGATTGATGCAATCGTTGCTATTGTTGATGCGACCAACCTCGAACGCAACTTGTATCTCTTTACTCAATTGCGAGACCTACAAATTCCACTTGTGCTCGTATTGAACATGTGGGACCGAATTCAGACAAGTGGAATACGCATAGATGTAGAAAAACTACAAGACCGTTTGGGTGCTGCAGTAATAACTACCGTCGCAGCCAAGCGACATGGGGTTAACGAGATCAAATCTGCGGTCCGCGCTGCTTCTAGTCAATGCCGGCCGGCAAGTCCCGTACTGTCTGAACAACTCCAGACTGAAATATCGGACCTAAAATCCTGGATAGACTCTGTTGAAACACAAGCTTTACCGACGACAGGAAGAGAGTTTCTCTGTCAACGACTCATCATGGATTTAGATGGAGCCTTAGCGGAAGAGCTAACTCGACGGCCCGGACTGGAGGCACTTCCCGAGCGATTGACGGCTGCACGACAACGGTTGGCAGATTCAGGGCAACGAGTGCCGGGCGTAGAAACACGACAGCGCTATGCGTGGATCCGCCAGCAGTTGGAGGATATTGTTCACCGTCCCCCTGATGAAATGCGTACTGGCTCGGATCGTATCGATCATATTCTTACGCATCGCATCTGGGGACTCGTTTTCTTTGCCGTTGTCATGTTTGCCGTATTCCAGATGATGACCTGGGGTACTGATTGGTTGGCAACAGGTATTACAGACCACTTGCAGCCGTGGTTAGTTGACCAAGTTCAGGTGGCCATTGCACCGGGACCCTTGCGCAGTTTGATGTCTGATGGAGTTATTGCGGGTGTTGGCTCCGTGATCGTTTTCCTTCCTCAAATCCTTGTACTGTTTTTCTTCATCGGGCTATTGGAGGATTGTGGCTACATGGCTCGAGCAGCCTTCGTTATGGACAAGCTCATGACGAAGCTCGGTTTGAGTGGTAAGTCCTTTTTGCCGCTAATGTCATCTTTTGCATGTGCCGTCCCAGGTATTTTAGCAACGCGAGTCATTGAGAACTGGCGCGATCGCTTGATCACCATTCTGATTGCACCATTGATGAGTTGCTCGGCTCGTTTGCCCGTTTATGTACTAATGATTTATACGTTCGTTCCGGACGTGAGTTGGATGGGTGGGTGGATTGGTCTGCGTGGATTAGTGTTGTTCTGGATGCAGAGTCTCGGATTATTGGTAGCAATTCCTGTAGCCTGGATCTTCAAGCGATACATTTTTCCGGGAGAAGAATCTGCCTTCGTTATGGAGCTGCCCAGTTATAAGCTCCCATCTCCTCGCGTTGTGTTTTTTCGTGTCTGGGAACGAGGCCAGTCCTTCATTTCTAGGGCAGGAACTTTAATCTTTCTGACGGCGATCCTC
>JAGQOY010000346.1 GCA_020427005.1 Planctomycetales bacterium | reverse complement strand
TGAATCTCGTCCTTCGCTAAAAACTTCAAACTAACCTTCCCTCTGGGAAGGTCGCGAGCAAAGTGAGCGGGTAGGGTTCTTTCAATCTTTTGTCTGTCTTATAACTGCCTCACTCAAAATTCACGGGCGCCATCGTCCCAGTACTTCGCCCTGAATGCACCACATCGCGTTCGCCCCACCGGCTCGTTTTCACTCGCCACCTCCCCGGCGGCCCCGGTGGGGAGGTTAGTTACCGACAACATGGCTCGCCAACGTGGAGGTAAATTACCAACGTTCAGCGTCATGGCGGGTGCTCCAACCTTCAAACAGTTGAGCAGAATATACAATACTTTCGGGTACACAGCTGGTTGTGATTCTAGATAGCCGGCATTATGGAAAATTGTCCGGGAAAGCAGACTTTTTGGGGTCATAACCAGGTAGTTTTATGCGACTCCTTATTGGACCACTTCAATTCCTCTAATAAGGACCAGCCATGGCAAAAACCTCCTCTCCCGATTGGTCTCGAATCGTGGAGCAACATGCCGAACGCATCTTTCGCATCGCATACAGAATTCTCGGTTCTGTTCATGATGCTGAAGACGTTTCGCAACAAGTGTTTATCGAGGCCAGACGCATCCAGCAAAAGGAGCCGATTCAAAGCTGGTCTGGGTTGCTAGCTCGAGTAGCAACGACCCGGGCGATCGATGTTTTGCGTCGTAGACGTGAAGTTGTCGAGCTGGAAGAGACGGACTGTGTGTCGCATCTGGAACCTCATCATCATGCAACTGCCTCCGAACTATCCAACTGGCTGCGACGTGCGGTGGCTAAGTTGCCAGAGCAACAGGCAGCTGTCTTCACGCTCTGCTATTTTGAACAGCTTGATCGAAACGAAGTGAGCGCTATTTTGGAAATTTCCGTCGAGGCCGTTTCCACGACTCTCTACAAAGCGCGAGCCAAACTTCTACAACAACTTGAATCGTACAATGGAGTTCAATAGCTATGAATGATCGTATTACAACTTCCAGCGAAATAAATGACGAATTTGAATCGCGACTCCAGTCGGCCGTCTGGTCGGTACTGAGCGATCCATTGCCGAGAGAAGCCATTGAAAGAGTAACATCGCGCGCAATGGATCTGGAACAGGAAGAATCGTTCCTGACTCCAGCGAACCCCATCTCGGCACGTTGGAATCAACGTTGGGCAAAAGTAGCTGCCCTGGCAGTTTGCCTGCTATTGGCGTTTGGCCTATTGATGACGTTGCCTTCCAGCAACGCCTTTGCACAGGTAGTGGCCAATATTAGCAAATTGGCTACCGCCAAATTTACAATTGAAAATATTGGCGAAAGCAACTTTATCGCAGAGGCCAGCGTGAAGGCCCCGGATCTGTTGCGGTTGGATTTTCAGTTGCCGGGACGACCCGTCAACATCACCAATAGCAGGGCAGGGGAATTAATTTCCTTCGACTCGCTTTCTAGCCAGGTTTCTATTAACGAAATTCCTAATGCAAACTCAAACTTTGACATACTACAGGCGTTGCAAACGCACGACGTTCAGGCAGTTGCAAGCCTCGAGGAGAACTCACTTTCGGGTACGGAACTTTACGATATCTTCAACGGCCAAGGAAAGGTCTGGGTAGATTTGGAAACGAACTTACCAATCCGAATTGAAATGACTCAGTTATCAGGATCGAAAGTGAATAAGGTTGTTTACCGCGATTTCCAGTGGAATGTTCCACTCGACGACAACCTGTTCATGATGCCAGCGGACCGAGATGTTGTTCGAAGTTCGCTACTGGCTGCTCCAAAGGAAAGTGAATTGGTGGCTGCCTTTGCGATTCGTCAAGCGTTTTCTCAAGAACCGTATGAAGCGTCCTTTTTTGATGGGAATTCGAGCGACATTTCTAATGCTGGACTTAGGCTCGGCCAACTTGCCTATGATCGCACCCAAAATCGTGCTCAGAATTTCCAGCGTCAATCGTCAAAGCTCAAAGAAATTTGGGAGATCGTCGGAATCACGTTAGTAGAATCCAATGATCCTTCGTTGGTTCAGCAGCGAATTGACTTCCTATGTATGAAGCTTGATCAATGGTCTGGATTAATCTCTCGAACAGGAGGTTGGGTTGGTACGGGGGTGCGACCTGGCGAACCCAAAGCACTATGTTGGTGGAGGGATGGAAGTAGAGTACGAGTTCTGCTCGCTGATTTGACAATCCTGGATGCTGATCAGCCTCCCATGTTCCAGTAGGCTGATGCTAGAATACTTCTAACAGCGAACCAACCTGTTCATTTGACCTGAAATACACGGTGAGCCGCTGGCCGTATGGCGCCGTAAGGCCACGGGGAATGGCGGCTCACCTTGGCTCACCTGTCGTTGCTCTAAAATCAACAGGCCCGTACGCGTAGCGCGCAAACTAAATGACCGTGCACAATTCTGATCTATGAGCCGAAAGCCATAAGGAATCGGGGAGTACTCGAGACCCATCTGTCACGTGGCACGCCTCACATCCAGTGATAAATCCGAGTTCATAATCGCGCACGTTCATCAGATAATCCAGAGTGATTATTGTTCAACCGATCGCTATTCATGAGCATGATATAGCCTTCCCAAGACGTACTTCTCACCTAGCAGGCAACCAAGCTATTTTCCTCAACAGCCATCTCGACTTTTGAATGATCCTTCGGCCACTGGGGTAACTCGCTTCGCAAGATGGAGACTTCCAGAGGGGCCGAAATGCCAAGGGTGATTCGATTTCCTTTGATTCGCACAACTTCTACGGTGATTTTTTCGCCAATTACCAACTTTTCACCAACTTTGCGACTGAGAACTAGCATGGTAATTCTTCCTTGAAAGTGAATTTCCAAAGGTCAATGGGATGTTGCAGGCGACTGTTGCCTGACAATATTAGTTATCGCTGCGTTGAGGACAACTTTGGTCCCGCTAGAGAAAAAATATGCTCCAGCAATCCTTTGGTGCCAATAGACGGTCAGGTCCTCGGCTAAGTATTCACGCTTATTTCACATGAACATCCATTCTCAAAAAAACCCCTATACAATTGGTTTCACTCTAGTGGAACTTCCGGTAGCTGTAGCCAACAATGTTACTTTTGGCTGTTTCCGAACATGAATCGAGAAGGGCTCAAACATGATTGCCAGGCTTCGTCGCGCGCGTTTGATCTTGGCGTTGGCAATGGTATCGGCAGGAGTTATCTGCTCAATCTCCCTATTTGCCCAACGCGGAGGCCCCGGAGGTGGCGCAGATATGGCAGCTGTAAATGCTCCCTACGAAGGGATCATTGCGGCGGAAGGAAAAGAGGATGGGCTATTTAAGATTTCTAAAACGGGGCTTTCTACCAAGGACATCAAGGAAGCTGCGGACAAGTTCTTGGAAAGTCTATCCGCGTCACAGCGCCAAAGTGCAACCTTTGCAGTAGATGATTCCGAGTGGCGATTATGGGACAACCGCCACTTCTATCAAAGGCAAGGAGTCGGCTTCGATGAGATGACTGATTCTCAGCGAGCAGCAGCTTTTGAACTGATAGGTGCCAGTATGAGTGCCAAGGGTTTACAGAAAACCAAAGACATCATGAAGCTCAACGGTACGTTGGCCGAACTATGCAATAACTTTGACGAATATGGCCGATGGCTATACTGGATGACTGTGATGGGAGAACCTTCAACGACGGAGCCCTGGGGATGGCAATTGGACGGGCACCATGCCATCGTTAATTTTTTCGTACTTGGAGATCAAGTTGTCATGAGCCCCGTGTTTATGGGCTCTGAGCCAGTGCGGGCTGACGGCGGGGCATTTCAGGGCACTGTCGTGATGCAGGATGAACAGAATCTGGGCCTCGAGTTTCTAAGATCACTATCGTCCGCTCAACAAAATGAAGCGGTTCTCATGGACCGAAAAGACGGCAACAACAATCTGACGGAGGCCTACAAGGACAACGTCCGGCTAGATTATGCTGGCCTTAAGTGCGATCAACTCAGCGATGCGCAAGAACAAAAGTTGTTGGCTTTGATTGAAGAATACATCGGCAATATGCGTCTGCCACATGCTCAAGTAAAAATGTCAGAAGTAAAAGCCCACCTTGACCGTACACATTTTGCTTGGATAGGTGGAAGGACTAGTGATAGCGTTTACTATTACCGTGTCCACAGTCCGGTGCTTTTGATTGAGTTTGATCACCAGAGGCGAGTTGCCCCACAAAGAGGAGCATCGCCATCTCGAGACCACATCCACACTGTAGTTCGCACACCCAACGGCAATGACTACGGCAAAGATCTGCTGCGCCAGCACTACGAAACCCATCCGCATCCCCACTAGTAGGCCGCTGAAAAAGTAACTCGAAGTATCAGCGAGGGAATGTTCCCAGCCCCTCGCTGACGCTCTAACGCTTCGGGTTACTAATTGCCCCGCACTTCGGGTTACTAATCGCCCGCAAGATTTTGCAAATCGACTTTTTCATCACCCTGCTAGGGCGAGCGGCAGAAATAAAACTACCAATCCTAACCCGAAGCGTCAGCGAGGGACCGAACAAGAATCCCTCAC
>JAGQOY010000345.1 GCA_020427005.1 Planctomycetales bacterium | reverse complement strand
TTGCTAGATAGACTTACTCATCGCGTCCAGATACTGGCCATCAGCGATAAAGAAGAGAGCTATCGAGTCCAGCAAAGCCGAAAAAGGTCGATGAAGAAATAGATTCGAAACTAACATTTCAGTTCCGCAAAGACTCGCGAACAACGGCTTCAAAAACCATTCGTCAATTTAACCCAATTTAACATCCCTGCATCCCAAGCGGTGCCTTTTTCGATTGCCAAAACTCTCTTTTCGGCTGCCAGACCGGTTCCCTTTTCGATTGCCAATTCCACTCAATCCGTATCCGAGAGTGAACTTCGTGCTATTCCTGGCTTGCTATGACTTGCGTTCAGTCAAGTACTTGGGCTCGCTGGACGCAGACGTTCCCAGTTGAGCGATCCGTTGGAGAATGGAGACATTGGCTTGAGGCAAAGTCGTTCGGTGTTTCCTGAAAGGCTGCGTACTCCATGCCCAGACCACTCGGATGCGTGTAGCCGCAAAGGCGTTTCGATCTCGCCTGGGCAAAACCAGATTCACATTGGAGCATCGTCTTGTGGGATACGTGGACATGCTTGCAGTGAACAGATCGGCCTGGCGAATCAAAACGCCCGATAAACCTTCTGCATTGAAGATGTGGTAAACTGAACGCCGTCGCGGTGGCCCATAGACTTTACAGAATTACTCAAACCACGCGACCACGGTTACCGCCTCACGTTTTGCCGTAGAGAACAGTAGCAATTCAATAGTATGAAATCTAAAGTCGAAATATTGTAAGAGGCTCAGAATGACTGCTGGAATGATCGGGGGCATCCTGGGAACGGTTGTTGGACTTGCCGGAGGTGTCGCAGGAACATACTTCAGTGTTAAGAATGCCGATGGACCGGTTGAACGCAGGCTTATCTACAAGTTTGCTGTAGCGATTTGGGTAGCAATATGTCTATTCTTGATTGGACTATTTCTTCTCCCTGTTCCCTACAATCATTTGCTTTGGATTCCGTACGGCTTAACACTTTCAATGGCGATTAAGCGCTACAACCAAACTCTGACGAAAATGCGGAATCAGGATTCGCAAGTGCCCACCTAGGGTATGCACCATAGGAGCCATGCAAATACGGCATAACCAATAAGAATTTGACATTGCCATGAGCTGGGTTAACTGCAGCGTGTGAGTAGTGGAAGAGCGTTCGTTGGAGTCGCCGAGCCGATGCTCAAATTACTCCTTCAAGAAACCCGAATGCGGCGTGGCAACGGTTGGAGCAGGAACTGCTACTACGCGTTCACTCCACGCGCATCGGTTGCCGAAACATAATCGCCTTTGAGTACTTTCTTGAGTGAAGCAATGATTTCAATCGCTTCGAGTTTGCTCGGAACCAATCCGCACCGCACAGCCGGTGGTTTCGCACTATTTCCGTGCCATGGATGTCAATTGCGAATCCAACCGTTAAATCCTGACTTCGAATCTACACGGAGGTTCATTCGCGTGACTAGGGCTGGTATGTTGAGTGAATCGCACCACTTGGTGATGACTGGATCGAGTCATACTGGTTTCCGACCGCAGTAAAATGGTGGCCGATTATGATCGGCAACGATAGAATAGTGGGGAACAATGGCGTGCACACGACGCGAATGCGATGTTTGGCAATGGTTGTTTTTCCGCTCGTTCCTGGTGACGCCTAACGCTCGTCGATAACACCGGTTCTGATTGACGCTCTTGGAACTTGAGATGTCTGAAACAACCCAAGTTAACCCCTATGCATCATCGCGCGTTCAAAGTCACTCTCCAAAGCTTGATCGCCGACTTTGCGTCGCCAAGTTGCTTTTGTTCGCAACATTGCGATTCCTGGGCATAGCGTTTTTGTTGGGCGTGTTCCGTGTCTTTATCCGGGACAGGATTCCATGGGAAATTGCCTTTTTCCTAGCTCTTACGGTGACCGTCAGCTTCACCTTGCTACATTGGCACGAAGGAAGATGCTCCCACAATAGAATCGTGGTATTCTCACTTGGCATAGCTGCATACATAGCCGGAGCATGCTCGATGTTGCTGTTGCACTGCTGGATAGTCTACTTCTAATAGGAGTATAAACTGATGTTAGTCGCACGGGACGACTGACGAACAAAGTGTTGCGCGGAAGTTCCGGTGGCCGATTCACTTTGCCGATAGCCCTGGGTATGAACGGTGTGATTGGAAGACATCACTCTAGGGCCTGTGCTGCTACATCCGTGTGTTACGGCTTCGTCTTCGAGGACACCGAGCCGCCTGAGATTCGTGACTCACTGAAGGTGCATGATGATAGCCGAGGTCATCGCTGGCTCCGTTTCTTGTTGTCATCACTGATACTTATGTTCTCCAGAAGGTGAAAGCCTTCAGTCTTCCATTGGCTATCGTCCTTATTCCACCAGCTATTCTTGAAGAAATGAGTCACCGACATCCACTTGAGTGCTTCATCTATTCGAGCGTAGCTGCGGCCACTGTCGCCCTGACCCGGGATCTCTACCAACTCGTACAGCCAGAGCCCAAATCTTGCTAGCCAGCGGTTCACAGTTCCATTGTGATTCCAGGTTTAAGGTGCAGTTGCAGGTTGTTTTGTCTTTGCGAAGTCACCAGCAGTAACCACTACCAATCTCTGGGGATCTATGTACTTGCGCAGAGCTGCATTGGTTTGTTCAACCGTTAACGCGGCTATGCTCTGTTCAAAGTTTTCAAAGTAAGACATGTCGCGATTAGCGAAGGCCGTGGAGGCGAGTAGGGCTGCCAGCGTGGAATCTTGTGTGCGAGACAATTGCTCTGATTGGAGATAGCCTTGTTTGGCGGCCGATAATTCTTCTTCGGTTACTCCATCCTGAAGTAGCTTGAGCAATTCTTCCTGCATGATACTGATAATACGGTCTCTCTGTTCTGGATTGGTGATGGCAAAGAGCGTCAGGGATGTGCGAGTATCGATTGGATGAGCTGTTAACCCAGATCCCACGTTGTACGACAATCCTTCGGTCTGTCGTACTCGGTCAGCTAGGCGGGATGAAAGGGCTCCTCCTCCCAGAATGTAATTGCCTATTACGAGAGCTGGGTAGTCGTTGTCGTCATCACGCATGGCAATTTGTTCACCTGCATAGTACACCGCGTTTGCCTTATCGGGAGTTTCTATCGAGATTATCTCTCCCGGGACATTTATTTGGGCAGGCTGTGCAATTCGTTCCTGAACGACCGTGGATGTCCAATTGTCAAAGATTTTCTCTAACTGCTCATTTATTTCGATTGAGTCGAAATCCCCGACGACGACAATTTCGCCGTTTCGACCATCCAGTTGGTTGTGCAACTGGCGCAGTTGTTCAACAGTGACAGTCTGGTAGCGCTCGATACGCTCCTGTAGTGTAGGCACATAACGGACATCGGTGGCAGGATAGGGTGAAAGTCGGCGACGAACTTCGAGACCGGCCAAGATGGAGGGTTCAGTCATTCTCGCTTCGGTGCCGCTGATTGCCTGCCGTCGTAAAACCTCAAGTTCCTGGGGGTCAAATCTTGGGTGTTTGAGCAATTCACCGACGAGCGGCAGCAAATCACCTAAATATTCGCGTTTCGTCTCGATGGATACCGACAGCAGTCCGTTCGTTCCGGACAGGCTTACATCTGAGCGCAATAGGTCGATCTTGTCCTGCAATTGTTCGTAGTTGAGCGATTGAGTTCCGCGCTGAAGCATATCGGGCAAGAATTCAATGGCTGTAACTAGGTTTTCAAGCGATGCCTCATTTCCATAACGCAAGTTGATTTCAATATTGACGCTTTGGCCGCGCGTCTTCTTGGGCAAGTAGATCGTCTTTAGTCCCGTTGAGAGTCGTCCACGCGAAACTCGGCTCTCTATCGCTAGTGGGCTGAGATCTAGCGACTCGCCCTCGGATGTTCCGCCCTGTCCTGTGTAATCAGCTAGCAGTTCCTCTAGATTGGGTTTGCTAGGTATCTGAACTCTTTCGCTGGCTTCGCTGGGAATGAACAGTCCAAGTGTGCGATTGTTACGAGTGAGAAATGCCTTGGCGGCTTCCATGCAATCGGCTTGCGTGACCTGCTCGACGTAATCTCGGAAGAGGAAATACAATCGCCAATCGCCCTGTGCCGCCCACTCGCTGAGATCGATGGCCAATTCTCGAGTGTCTGCCGCACGCAGATCTCGATCCTTTAAGAACTGGGCTTTAGCCCGATTCAATTCGTTCTCAGTAATTGGTTCGGCCGAAATATCCTCTATCAGTTGCAGAAGCGTTAGGCGGGCCGATTCAATTGACTGGCCAACCGGTACTCGAGCAGAAAAGAAAATCAGCCCAGGGTCATGTAGGGCCAAGGACATGCTAGAGACGCTTGTCGCGAGTTCAGGCACGACAAGTTTGCGGTACAATCGGCCACTAGGTTCGGTTCCGAATATATAGGCCAACATTTCTACGGCCGCAAATTCACGATTGGCTGCACTCGGAACGTGATAAGCCACATTTAAGTATTGAGTATTGCCAACACGTCTCAACACGACTGTGCGTTCACCGTCTTGAGGCGGTTCGGTAGTGTAGGTGCGATCCAATGGCATGGATGG
>JAGQOY010000344.1 GCA_020427005.1 Planctomycetales bacterium | reverse complement strand
GGATTGAGGAATCGTTGCGGGCTCTCGGACTCGATCTCGAAGCCAAAACGATCCATCGTCTCCTTGCATACAACGGACGTGAGTTCCAAAGGGAGAGTCTCTCGCCCCCGGATGACGAAGGGACACCGGGCGTTCCTTCGGGTGATGGTTTCGATGTGATCATCATCGACGAGTTCTCCATGGTAGACGTGCCACTGATGGCGGAGCTACTACGTCGCATCGATCTCGATAAAACGAGGTTGATTCTCGTTGGTGATCACAATCAATTGCCACCTGTCGGCGCTGGTAACGTCCTTCGCGACTGCATCAAACATAAGCTCATACCGACCTTCATTCTGGATGAAGTCGTACGCCAAGCCGGCGTGCTGAAGACCAACAGCATGGCGATCCTCTCGCAGCGAGTGATGCCAACGACTGTGGGCGATCCAGCTTGGAGCGTCATCGATTCACTCAAAGAGCCGACGCAAATTCAGGTCTACCTGCGTGACTTGGTACTGAACCGCATTCCCGATCGGCTTGGTCTCGATCCTGTGAATGATGTTCAGATCATCACTCCAACGCATCTGGGCCAACTCGGCACCAAGGCCATTAACGAGATGATGCAGTATCTGCTGCACGGCGCGGTCGATCGCAAGTTTGCAGTGGGCGACAAGGTCATTCAGACGTCCAACGATTATGGCTTGGGCATCATGAATGGCACGATCGGCATCGTGTCCGAAATCGAGACTGCGGGTGGAACGAAATACATCGTTGATTTCGATGGGGATGGTCGCCGGACGATCCAAGATGACCAGATTCTGAATCTTCAGCTCGCCTACGCACTGACTGCTCACAAGGCCCAAGGGAGCGAGTTCCCTTGCGTTGTCGTTCTCTGTCACAAGTCCCATTTCTTCGCTGATCGTAACTGGTTGTACACCGCGGTCACTCGCGCTTCGAAGTACTGCATCGTAGTCGGCGATCGCTGGGGACTAGGCAACGCTGTGAAGAAGAACAACGTCAGCGAGCGACGAACGTTTCTAGATCGCTGGGCGACTAAGAGTCTCGAATCGAGGGAGGTGCTGCTTTGAGTTCTGTACCTCAACCACCACTTGAAGCCATTGAGCGAAACTGCCCAAGTTGCATTCGCGAACGCAATCAGTGGGTCGCCTGGAAGTACGTCGAGCGCGGAGGCAAGCCGACCAAAGCTCCCATCAATCCACACAATGGTTCGCTGGCGTCTTCCACCGACGCAGCCACCTGGGGAACCTTCGCCGAGGCGATTGAGGCTTGCCGGCGCAACGCTTCGTTAGCGGGCGTTGGGTTTGTATTCACCGCTGATGACCCGTACTGCGGCGTGGATCTCGATGATTCAGTCGATGAATCAACCGAGCAGCTTAAGCCATGGGCTCAGCAGATCGTTGATCGCCTCGATAGCTATACCGAGATCAGTCCTTCAAGCTCGGGGCTAAAGGTCTTCATTAAAGCAAACAAGCCGGGTTCTCGTTGTCGTAAGGCATACGAGGATGGCGAAGTCGAGATCTATGATCGCGATCGCTTTTTCACGGTGACTGGGAATCGCCTCCCAAGTATTCCAAGTGAAGTCAACGTTCGCCAAGAGTCGCTCGAAGCTGTTTATTCGCAGGTGTTCGGCAATGACGAACCAGGCACGAGTGCGACTCCATCTGCCAGTCGAGGTCCGCAACCAAGCGATAGCGGTTCGGTTTCGCTGAGTGATGACGAGATCATCGATCTCGCTTGCAAACGCCGCTCCACTGGCATGAAGTTTCAAGCTCTTTGGAACGGCGATTGGAACGCGCACTTCAATTCTGCAAGTGAAGCGGATTCATCGATTGTCTTCACGCTTGCCTACTTCACCAAGGATGCGGCTCAGATCGATCGCATCTTTCGGCGCTCACAGTTGATGCGTGACAAGTGGGATCAAAAGCATGGCAGCGAAAGCTATGGGCAACGGACGATTGCCAAAGCCCTGAGCAAGGTCACGAAACAGTACGAGCCGAAGAAAAAGCGTCCAGCCACTCCGAAGCAAGGAAGCCAGCCTCCTGCAAACCTTGGCTTTCCCAAGGCCGCCATCGATTGGGATTTCAAAAGCGACCAGACCGAAAACGCGATGGCTGTCGAGTTCATCGACGGCAATCAAACCAAATTGCGTTATGTGCCATCCTGGAAGAAGTGGCTCGCCTGGGACGGTAAGCGATGGAAGGTCGACGTCGATCAGAGTCGAACCACTCGCTTGGCGCGGAGGCTCGTTCGAAACTATTGGGATCGGCTGCTGGCTATCCAGACTGAGAAGAAACAAAAGGAGTGGGCAGATTTCTGTCGCTGGGCCAATCGCAAGACCACGATCGAGAACGTCGTATCGCTCGCTCGCTGCGATGCGAGGACGACGATTGATCACGAATTGCTGAATCAGAACACTTACTTTCTGAATCTGCAAAATGGAACTCTCGATCTATCGACGTGGGAGTTTCGCGATCATCGCCAGACGGACTCCATCACGCAGATCGCAAACGTTGCGTACGAGCCCAAAGCTCAATGTCCCAAGTGGCGAGCGTTCATCGACTTGATCTTTGGTAGTGACGATGAAGCGAAGCGATACATCCAGGCGTTGCTAGGGTATTCGTGCTCTGGCGATGTCGGCGAACACATCCTGCCCATCTGCTACGGCTCTGGTGCCAACGGGAAATCAACGCTGTGGAATGCAATCGTAGAGTTGCTTGGCGACTATGCCATGCTGGCTCCTAGCAAGCTTCTACTGGGCACGACGAATGAACACGACACCGTCATCGCGTCGCTCTACCAGCGGCGTTTGGTGGCCATCAGTGAGCCCGACGAAGGGTCAAAGCTGCGAGAGGCCCGCGTCAAGGAACTCACTGGCGACGAGCAAATCACCGCCAGGCGTATGCGTGAGGACTATTGGAGCTTTCGCCGGACGCATAAGTTTTGGCTTAGTACCAACCATCTGCCGCAGATCAACGGTACCGACGAAGGCATCTGGCGTCGCATCAAGCTGATTCCATTCCGAGTCGACCTCCGGCTCGTTACTGAGCCCATCCCTGACTACCACAAACTGCTCGTCGGCGAAGAAGGCTCGGGGATCCTGAACTGGCTCCTGGATGGTTTCAAAGACTGGCGAGCCAACGGATTCATCGAACCCAAATCGGTCATCGAAGAGACCAAATCGTATCGAGGCAGCTCTGACGAACTGGGACGCTTCATTAGCGATTGCTGTGAGGTTTCACCCGAGCTCGTAGCCTCCTCGTCGGAGCTTTTTGAGGCCTATCGCAACTGGGGTGGGCAGCAATCCCAGACGCGGTTTTCGACCTCGATGCAGTCTCGATTTAACTGTGCGACTCGCACCTTCGGCCGGTACCGAAACAAGCGCGTTTTTGAGGGCTGCGCGCTCTCAAAAGTGGATGAAATGGAGTAATTGCAGCATGTCGAAAAACCCTCAGAAACATTGGGATTTTGCCAAGTGCGCAGGGTTGCGCATGGTTATTTCATTATCTTCCATGCGCGCACGCGCATGGAAAACAACCAAAATACCCTCCGCAACCCTGCGCACTCGCTCTGTTCAAGCGCATTCTGACGCCCATGGTTCGAGTTCGGTTCGATGCTCGAACAGGTCGCGAACTATCGAGTTCTCTTTGATGCACTCTGGCATGCATCCGCCCGTCGTTGCAGCCTCGTTCCGATGCTGCTCGGCGATCACCGATTGTCTTTGTCGTTCGTTCCCCATTTCACTTTCGTAGAAAGCAAATCAATGAATCAAATTACCCGCATTGCACAGACTCGCAGGAGTCCATCGCTCCAACAGGAGATGGAAGATCGCTTCAACGTCATTCGCAAGGCTTGGGATCTCGTCGAGCCAAGTCCTTACAGCCGCGATCCAAAGTGGTTCAGGATTGCGGCCAGTCGCGCAGCCAAAGCAGGAAGGCTACCGCGCCATTTCGTTGGCGAACCAGTACTGTCGTTACTGTTCAACGCCGGCTACGGTCGCGCTATCGACCACCCAGCAATTGAAAGAGTCGATGGCATCCGACGAGTCATTCTTGAGCCATATGAGTCTAGCTGCAGCATGGACACCGCTCGTCGTATAGCAGCCGAGATTGCCATACTTCTCGAATGCGATGCGAGTGTCTCGCTCTGCAGCTGGCACTGCCCAGGCTCAACCATCCGCATCACGCTCGCACCGTCGCCACCGTTTGCGCCTGTCGCGACCGATGCAGCGCCTTCGCATGGAGCGCCCAGCCCGCAAGAGGTCGCGACAGTGGGCCACCGGTGGCCCACGGCACGCCTGCCAAAGTGGCACGCGACCGAAATGCGGAGCCCCCAACGGATGGGTCCTCCCCAGAAATTTGACGCGCCATTGGGCTGCGGGAACAGCCGCGCGATCAATCACAGTTTGTTTTTTATGTCCGACCCCATGTCACCAGTAACCACCAGCCAAAGGATTGCATTATGACAACCACAGCTTTGCAGATTGAAATGTGGACGCTTGATCGCGTTCGACCTTATGAGAACAACCCTCGCAACAACGATAAAGCCGTTGACGCAGTCGCAGCATCGATCAAGGAGTTTGGTTTCTCACAACCGATTGTTGTCGATAATGACAGCGTCATCATCGTCGGCCATAC
>JAGQOY010000343.1 GCA_020427005.1 Planctomycetales bacterium | reverse complement strand
CAGCTTCCATTTCAAGCTCACCATGTGAGGCGAGTCCAGGTTGGGCTGTTACTCCGGTAGGAAGATCCAGTCGAAGCAGAATTCCACTAAGATCTAGGACATCATCATTGTGAACTTCAATGACATACTCTCCGGCTACTCCAAGCGGAATATCTTTGGGCCCCTTTAGCAATACGCTGGTTCGGGGAACATGTGAATCCAGCAATTCACTATCGTTTCCAGCTGATGCAACCGCTTGAGACATAGCGCCTCTTACCGCGTTGTTCGGCAGCGAGTGTGGCAGGTTGCTCGACGAGGGCTGATTTTGGCTCCTCACTGGCGTGGTTTTTTCATCGACGGATATCCCTCCACCAACGGCCACCGATCCTGGTGCAACTGCATGCTCTTTCGGCGTTATCGTTGGCGCAGTCTGTCTGAACTCCGGCAAAGCTACGGAAGCCGAACTACCAGCCCCAGGCGTAGCCAGCTGTGTGATGATATTGTCATCTGTCGCAGTTTTGGCTTTGGTTGTCGTGTAGTCCCCCTCAAGACTCGGGATGGATGGCAAACTTGAACCACCGCTGTTTTCCAATTGAGTTGAGGGACTTAAGACGGTGGGGACCATAACTGATGAAGAACTGTGGCTAGCAACTTTCATAGGTGGAGCTTTGGCCGTCTCTGGTTCGATCTTAGGATTGGGCTGAGCAAGTGCACTAGAAGCGCCCGGATTCGACTGGCTACCTGCCAAAGCTTGTTTAGAGGGACTCGGCTGTAGCTTTTCGTTGCTCGAAGGCAAGTTGTTAGGAGTCGAGGAATGCGAAATGTTTGGGCCGTTGGCCGTTGGCAATGGAATTCTGGCTACTCTTGGTGGAGATATCTCCGTGCTACCGACTGGTAGCTGAATCGGTAAATCGTCTAGCGAATGCAGCTTTCCTGATGAAGTAGGGCTCGTTTGGGTGTAGCGATTTCCTAACGCGGCTCGAACTTCGGGAGGCAGATTGACCTCCACATGGACATCGGATTGGCCCGCGGCGACTTGCGCTCCATGCGCACCCGCTAGGGCACGCTGTCGCGCCTCCTCGGCCGTTACTACTTCGGGAAGCTTTCGTTGTATGGGCTCTGGAGCTTGGCGTTTGACGATAGAGCGATTGACGACCGGTTTTTCTCCTAGAAACTCCCCCGCATCCAGTGGAACGGCATTCGAGTAATCGGGATGAGATATTGAGGAATTTGAATCACGCCCGGACGGCATGTAACGCAGCGGCGGTGGTTCGGGTACTTGATAATTCTTTGGAGTTGAGGGTGCGAAAGCCGACTCGGTAAGAGCTCGGAGTTGATGAACTATCCCCCCACGAAGAATGCGAGGTGGTTCGTCATCCTCTTGCCCCCAGCTCAGGCCAGGATTCAGAAGAAACCAGCCAACCGTAGCAATTTGAACATATCGCCTCCAGGTTAGCCCAAATACTGCCTGCATCGCGTAAAGCTCCATTTCGTCTGCATCGAAAGATCGAACCGATGTCGACCCGTTTTTTCCACGCTTTGGGATTGTCGCGTGTCCAGAGGGCATTTGCCTCCGAGCAACGCAACGCCACCGTGGCGGGTGCCGGCGCGAACCTGGCGCGCGGGCCTCCCCAACGCTGTATCGACCATGGCAGGTTTTAACGATTAAGCAAAGTTATCTGGAAATGCCAATTCTAACGGACTAAGTGAAAACCACATTGTTGCAAAACGACCTAGGCGAAATGCTTCATGTGTTGCAAATTGCATCACATCGAATTACTCCATGGCCATTGCTTACGATTTCTCGAGCTACGAAGTCAGGAAATTAGGGACCCAGAGATTACCACAAGCGATTCCAAGAAACGTGGTAAACTATTTACCATTAATCACTTACGGGCCAGCATGAGGATCAAAAGTCCTCGGCTCATTGCGCGATTGTGTCTGGCTAGCAAGTCAGAATCTTGAAGTTTGTTTTGGCCTCACAAAATGCGAGACATTTGGCCCGCAACTTGCTAGTCACTCATAGCTACGCTGCCAGGACGAGGGAACAGACGCCCTGGCGAGCGTGGCGCCAACGCGATTGGCGTCTCTCCAGCCCTTCATTTTCGCCCTTTTTCAGTGGCGAGTAGTTGTTGAGGCAAATAAAATGCAGAGCTGGAGATCTTTTCATGAATTACCGGCAGGGCGATCCCCTGCTGTGGAAGGTACGATCACGGTTACGTATCTCCTCAGATATTTTCAGGGAGCACTTACGAATGTCGTTCGGGAAGTCACTTTGGGTTTTGTTAGCGCTTGCCATCACCCCTATGGCGATGGCTGAAAAACCGCCAATTGGCGGAAACAGTCGTTGGGCTACATTTGATGATGCTTCGGGCGATCACTATTTTGCCCTTTCGATTCAATCTGACCCCAATGGCGATTACCCATTGGCAGAGAACTTCGAAGTTGTGGTACTGATGGACACATCAGCTACCCAGACGGGTGTCGTGCGTATCGAATCTCTGGAGATACTCGACGAAATCGCTAAGAGCTTGCCGAGCAGCACTCGTTTGGGATTGATGGCTTGCGACGTCGAAACGGTTGATCTTTCCAATGGCTTGGTTGCCGCTACAGACAGTCGGTGGGATTTGGCCGTGGAGCGGCTTAAGAAACGGGCTCCGTTGGGCACGACGAATCTTGGCTTGGCGCTACGTCAAGCTGCGAACATGTTCTCAGACGGCCTTGCACAGCGAACAATCGTATACATCGGGGATGGCGTCAATCGTAGCCACTTCCTGACATCCGCTCAGCTCAGTGAACTTGTCAAGGATTTGGTTGAGAAGCAAATTACCGTTTCAGCCATGGGAATTGGCCCCTTCGTAGACGTACCAACGCTGGCAGCATTTGCTAATCAAACCGGAGGCATTCTTCTATCTCGTGATCAGATCGAGCAATCCACTCAGGTGATCGGCCGCTACTTAGCGCAAAGCACACTCCTGCCAGTCGTATGGCCAAGCAGTGTGAAAGCTCCTCAAGGACTGGAAGCACGCTTCCCAGAGCGTTTTCCTCCACTGCGCGTTGACCGCGACAGTGTTGTCATTGGCGTCTCGCAGCAACCCTGCCAAGCTGGCGAACTTTCGCTTGTAGGACAAGTGGTTGGCCAGTCGGTCGAGCTAAATTTCCATGTTTCCCCTGAAGCGACTAGTCCCGATTGGGGCTTCTTAGTAGCCGCTACCGATTCCGCTCGGCGCGATGGAGGTTTGACATTACCGTCTCTGGGCTCAGAAGGCTTGAGGGGCATGCGATTTGCCTTCTCGAATGATGTCATGACGATGCTGAAAAGTGCCGAGTTTGCCCTGAAATCGGGCAACGCGAAAAGTGCTATTAGCATTGCCGAAGAAGCACTGAAGAATGATCCAGGGAATCCTGAGGCAGAACGCTTGCTCAAGGCAGCTCAGCAAGAAGCAGCCAACCAAGCTCGGGAGATTCCAACCGGTAAATTCACTCAGACAACTGGCTCGACAGATAGTCTGATCCTAGACGAAACCATGTCAGCCGGCGACCTATTGGCTGAAGAAATGCAACTTCGAGGCATTGCCGCTCAGGCACTCGAAGCGGATATCCATGGTAAGCTTCGAGAAGCAGCAGACTTGACGAGCAAGGATCCCACGGGAGTAAAGAACTCGCTCAAGATGCTGATGGAGCAACTCGATAACGCGACCGACATTGACGCTAATCTTCGCACTCAACTGCGAGCCAAAGTTAGTTCTGCTATTCAAAATGCTGCCGGTCGCGAAGCTGTTTACTTGGACCAAATGCAACGCAATGAAGCCATTCGCTCGCAAGCAGATGCGTCCGAACGATTGCTTGCGGATACCCAACGCCGCAACGATGCATTGAAGCAGTTGGTCGAACAATTCAACTTCTTGATGTCCACCCACCAGTATCGCGCAGCTGCCTATGACGTCGCACCAGAAATCGAAAAGCGTGCGCCGGGTTCTGTGATCGATACCATTACACGCCGTCAAAGTTCGATGGCAGCTAATTGGGCGCTTCAAAGTGAAGCTTTTGTCAAGCGAGAAAAGGGCTTTGTAGCAGCTCTTACGCGGGTTGAAGAAGCTGCAATTCCATTCGACGGTGATCCACCAGTGGTTTATCCACCACCAGAAGTTTGGCAAGCGTTAACTGCACGGCGCAAGCAACGCTACGGTGAAATCAACTTGGCCGGCGGAAATGCAGCTGAGCAATCCATGTACGCTGCCTTAGATCAAGAGACAGAAGTTGACTATAACGGTCAACCTCTGCGACAAGTGCTGACCGGTATTGCCGAAGACAAGGGCATTCCTATTTGGATCAATGAAGAAGAGTTGGAGTTGGAAAACGTTGATCCGGATGAGCCTGTGAATTTGCAATTGCCACCGGTTTCACTCCGAACTGCGCTTCGTTTGATGCTAAAGCCTCTTAACTTGACTTACATCATCCGTAACGAGGTCATGGAAATAACCAGCCAGACGAACGCTGAGGATGAGCCAATTATCAAACTGTACCGCGTAGGCGACATTGTGGTCCCACCAATGCCCTTGGGTGGCGGAGGAGGCGGCGGCATGATGGGAGGCATGGGCGGTATGGGAGGCATGGGCGGCGGCATGGGAGGTATGGGCGGCATGGGAGGCATGGGCGGCGGTATGATGGGCGGCATGGGCGGCGGCATGGGAGGC
>JAGQOY010000342.1 GCA_020427005.1 Planctomycetales bacterium | reverse complement strand
AGAATCCCTCACTTACGTTTCGGATTGGGACGTTTATTCCTGCCGCTCGCCTTATACAGCCATCTACTACGCCAGATTCTGTTGACTCACCAAATACACTAGTTGAACTGGCTCGATGCGTAGCGAGCCAAGACGGGAAACTCGTCATGCGCGGTGACCGAGCCACCACTATGTTCGTGAAATCAAGGTAGCTTTACCTACTACGCGTATTCAAGATATCTATTGCAAACCATCAAGAGAAGATGTGAGTCAGACTAAGGTGCACTCCAAAGTCTGCGGCAACAGAAACGTCGCTCCAGAAATGAACGTTCAATTCTGCCCACCAACCATCTTCGAGCTCTCCAGAACCTTACCTGCCTGGCCGTAGATCGTAAACTTTAAATACTGAGTCAATTTTGTTACGCATTAGCATGAAGTTCAAGGTCATACAAACATGTCGTCCGTCGGGTGAGAATTGCGATGAGATTAAAGTGTGCGAAGCACGTTCCCGCAATCGATAATTCTCGTGCACACGACCAAATACAATCTGCTCATGTGGGCTGAATGCAACCACATTCGACTTTTCATCAATGCTTATCCCCAGAGATCCATCTCTGTTTTGGCTGATCGATTCAATAAGTGAATCATTTGACCGTAGCGAATATTTTGGTTGCCACGTCTCGCAGTCCCATGACCTTAGCCAACCGTCCTTACCGCCAGTAGTAATCGCGTTCTGCATTCGGTCAAAAAGTATCGCACCTGTCCATGTCGTTCCCAAGACAACCTCCACGTCACCACTTTGGATGTCAATTATCCGAGTACCTTCAAACTGTCCTCCGACGGCGATATGATCGCTGTCTAGAAACGAAATGGAAAATATATCACCAGGAAAGTCCATAGTGATTTTTTCTTTTTTCGAAACTTGGTCGACAACCACGAGCCTATTGTTTTGGCCTCCCCATGCCAGCCATTTACCTCGATCGGACAAAACGACAGCGCGTATTTGTTCTTCAGACTCGTTTTGTGGCTGAGGTCCTCGGTATCGATAATTGAGAGACATTCCTGGCATATTGAAGACGTCTACACGACCGTCAAAAAAACCGACGGCCAGCTGTTGATAGGAACCGTTCTCGATGGCATTGAGACACGGAAAATCAATCAAAACCGACTCATTAACATTTGCGTCATCGTTGATCCACCAAGCAGATGCGACAGGATGCCGTGTGTTTGAATCTAACGACTCCAATTGGATCATCCCTAACACATTACTTGTTGCCAATTGATTGTTGCTAACAAAAATTGCGTTGGTTACCTGGCTTTCACTAGAATCGCTAAATTCATTGGCCGTCGGTGACCAAAGAGCTAACTCGCCAGATTCTCCTGCTATTACCAACCATTGATCTATCCATGCGACCGACGTAACACCTCCCTCAAGTACCGTACCGACGGCTACGGGTTCGATCGCTATTGTTTGGTTCAACCGTAATCGTTCAACAATACTGGGGACATGCCAAACGATTACTTGCCCTGTGTCTTCACCGCACGCCAACCATTGCTCGTCCGCAGAGGTTGCGATGCATTTGGAGTTCGACTTGGGACCATTCAATTGCAAGCGAAAATTGGGATTGTCGGAAGCAAGGATGGTGCAGCCGTCGGCGTTTGCATTCGTTGCCACAAGCAATCCGACATTTCTCATAGTTGCAAAGGCATCGAATTCCATCGGAAAATCAAATTCTTCAACACTTCCAGGCAACGATATTGCCGCTAATTTTCCGTGAGCTGACTGAGCTGCGACCCGAATATTATCTAGCCATGTGACCGACCGATTGCGACGTGGGGCTGGAAACTGCCGCACAATCTGGTTTGGATCCAAAATGTCGACTATCTTTACATCTTCGTAGCGAGAACCGATCGCCAAGTGCTGACTATCGGGCGAAAATGCCAGCGACTCGATGGTAGTTTCTCCCGTAACGTTCAATACGTTCGTAGCGAACGTTGCTAAGTCGATAAGAATTGGCCTAGCCACGTCCGTTTTTTGATCAGTTATTCCCCCAGCAGCCAACCATTTCCCGTCAGGACTCGCGGCCAAGGCATGGACTTCTGGAATTCGTGTTTCAATTCTTTGGATAAATTCGTGAGTCGAAATGTCAACTATCAGGATTTCTGATTGATCACCTGCCACTGCAACCAGAGTACTGTTTGGAATGGCGATCACTTCACGCAAAGGTCGCTCATTCACCAGGACCAGCTGAAACAAACTATCGAGTTCATTTCGCAGCAAGTTCCAGCCAGGATCCTGCCCAGCATCATCATGTTGTTCTGCAAGCGATTGCAGGGCACGGTTTGCAGCCGGAAAAAATCCACGTTCAAACGTCTGATACGCCGATTGCAGCCCTGCATTCCAAGAGAGTGCCCGGAATTTGGCCTTTTCTGATTCGGCATTTTTCTGAGCCACAAGACTTGCATTCCATGCCGTGGCCAATTCGATGTTTCGATTGGCAAGTGCATTCGAAGAATGCATACTTGTGAAAAGCGTTGTTAGAATGCTAAGCACAACAATCACCATAGTGGCTGCGACCAATCGATTAGCATTTGCCCATCTCAGAGCTCTTTCCCAAATCCATAATGGTCGAGTGTTGGTTGGGCGATGTCCAAGGAAATTCTCTAGATCAATATGTAACTCATTGCCGGACGCAAATCTTTCCTTGGAGTCGAATGCCAAGCACTTTAAGCATATTGCCTCCAAATCACGGGGAATAAGCGGAAAGAGTTCACGAGGAGCGCGGATCCGTCGGCTTTCTTCGACAGCTCGAAAGACGCTGCCATCGGATTGCCGCGGCAGTCGGGCAGCCAACAATTGATAAAGGATCACGCCTAAAGCATAGATATCTGACTGAGGGCCAACTCGATCGGTTTGTCCCATCAGTTGTTCAGGAGACATATAGTCAAGCGACCCAATCAACATCCCAAATTGGCTGTTGCCAGCCTGTTGATCAAGCAGCCGAGCAAGCCCAAAATCGGTTAACCGGGGAATTGTCTTGCCAACACCGGATGCTGGGAATTGCGATTCCATCAAGATATTCTCTGGTTTGATATCCCGATGAAGTACGCCCTGAATATGAGAATGATGAGCCGCAGCTGCTAGTTGTGAAACGATTGTTGCTGAATCGGAAGGCGAATAGGTCGGATTTCCATCCTGAGTCACTTCTAACTTCGGTCCATCAACAAGCTCTGCAACGATGTAACTTATTTCATCAATGCGACCAACTTCGTGCACTCGAACGATGTTTGGATGGTTGAGCCTAGCTGCAGCTTGCGCTTCCTGTTCAAATCTTTCATGCAAAGCGGACGTTGGTCTTAGATTCGGGTGCAATGCTTTGATTGCAACATGACGTCTAAGAACCGGATCAAATGCCTTCCATACTACACCAAAGGAGCCTGCACCAAGTGGCTCGATGATATCGAATCTGCCAAATGGTTGAGGCAGTTCCCAATAATCCCTACTGCGGTTTAACCCAGTGTCTGCGGGGCCAAGGACGTTGCGCAAAAATTGCACGGTCTGGGCAAACTGTGGATCAACTTCGAATTCGTTGTCTAGGAGAGGCACGTGCCCCGAAGACAACTGCTCATAAGCCAAGCGAGCTTGGAGCTCGTCGTCGTCTGAATCGTCGCTAAAGGCCAGTAGATCATTCATTTGGGAGATGTCGCCGAAGCAAATCGATGGCCCGCGACCACTGGCGCCAGACTGTCGAGAGTGGTATGGATAGTCGCTGGGCGATTGACTCAAAACTCAATTGTTCCGAATACCGCATGAGCAAAATGGAACGCTGATTCTCATCGAGCTCTGTGAGGGCAAGTATCAATCGGGCCGACTGTTCATTAAGTGAAGCTAACGACGATGGAGAGCTTGCTGGGGAGTGGACACTGCTCGCGGAATTGGCTTGCTGTGCTCCCAGCTTTCGGCGCTCCGCCAACATGTGACGCCGGATACCATCTACCAAGCGGGCTTGAAGTATTTGAAGTAACCAAGCTTGAAGCTCGCCTTTTGTCTGGCCGCGAAAGTCCGCAAAACACTGGCTAGCAGTCAGCATAGTTTCCTGAACTAAGTCCGATCCCGACATTCGGATTTGAAGGCGATTACCAACACCTTGTCGCGCGATTTGACTTAACAATGGTCTAAAAGTTTCAAGCAGACTTCCAAGGCTCGTCAGGTCACCCTGCTTAGCACATTGCATCGCTGTTTGGAATTGTTGATCTTCATCTGATAAGGGCATGTTGGTCCACAACACCATTGAAACAACACACTTTTAACCGGCACCTCTCGCAATGCGCAGTCAAACGCAACATCACTTTTCCTTAAGACAATTGTGTGGTTCTGGTCCGACCGCAAGAAGGAAAGTAGCGGCCCTGCGACTCCCAAGGCACTCTTTTCTCCGCTCCCTCACACTCGCGACACGCCCAACGGTGAGAGTTTAATTGTGGCGGCGTTCACGGAGACGTGCCAAATATCCACAGATAAATCATGATAGCTGAGTTCCCGTCCACGGCGAGTCCTTAAACTATTTTCCACATCTTTTCGTTTTTAATGAAAGGAATCCCTTCGGATTACGTCTTTAGGCGACGCGGCTGAAGTAGATCTACCAATCCTAACCCGAAGCGTAAGCGAGAGACCGAACAAGAATCCCTCACTTACGTTTCGGGTTGGGACG
>JAGQOY010000341.1 GCA_020427005.1 Planctomycetales bacterium | reverse complement strand
CAGAAATCAGTACTTGCCATTGTGACTTCGAACCATCTCGATGAAGACTTCGCGTGCGCGAAGCGTGGGTTTCGACTTTGAAGTCAGCAGGCACACCTGACGTTTGGGCGTTGGACTATCAAGCCGAATTGCGTTCACGGCCTTCGAGTCGATTCCCAACCTAGGAAGAATTGTCGGTGGTCCACCTGCCCTCACCAGTGCTAGGAGCCCTGCTATCGAATTCAACTCAACCGCAACAACCAACGGTGTCGTAGCTTGGCGAAAACACTCTTCGATGATTCTTCGAGTGCAGAATCCTCTTGGAAGAAGCGAAAGTGGCTCATCTTTTAGAGACTTGAAAGAAATGCTTTTTCGCTGTTTGTAGCGGTGATTTGGATGTACGGCCAAGACGAGCTCTTCTTCAAACAAGGGCTCGCTGGTCAGGTCACAACCGGGAGAAGGCGAGAATGATATTCCCATGTCTAAAGTCGACCTCGAGAGTCGGTCTTCAATCTCGGATGCGGGCAATTCTTCGATTGCCAAATGGACTTTCGGATACTCGCGAACGAATTGTGCAACTATCGGAGGAATCAAATACGAATTTACTGTTTGGACGACGCCAATCGCCAGTGAGCCTCTCAATAATTTGTCAAACTCGAGAAGCAACGCTTCGCCTTCTTCAAGGACATTTAACGCGCGCCGAGCAACCTCGCGGTACAGTTCGCCAGCCTGGGACAACTTCACGCGACGCCCCACACGTTCGAACAATTGGACTTCCAGCTCCGCCTCCAATTCTTTCATCTGCTGTGAAAGTGTTGGTTGCGACACCAACAGCTCTTCTGCAGCAGCGCCGAAGTGTGAGTGTTCAGCAATGGCTAGAAAGTATCGAAGGTGGCGAAGTTCCATTATTGACCCCATCTATTCATAGGCACTGCCTATCGGTTTGATTCGCAATTAGTATTGGACCAATGAATCTAGCTTACTTACATTAATGGAGGTTAACAACACGTAGTCATCAAATGTCCGTTTCGTTTGATGTCTTTCCCCTCGTTTCAAAAGGAACAAAACATGTCGAAAACTGTCTTCTTTCACGCAGGTTGTCCTGTTTGCGTGAGCGCTGAACAAACGATTGCTGATGCATTAAAGCAACCGGTTGAAAAGGTGCACTTAGGAGTTGCCGCCCATCGCGTCGCTGAGGCAGAGAGCTTAGGCGTCAAATCCGTACCGGCACTTGTGATTGACGGACACGTATTTCACATCAATCATGGAGCTGATTTGTCAGCCCTGAAATAGAATAATGGATATCTGCATCGAGTCAGTATTCGTTGGTCGCCCTCAGAGCTTTCCATCTGAGGGCGATTCTACACCTTGGACATCTGCCATCGTCAAGCAAAGGGTTGATGGCCCCGTTTATGTACGCACCACAAATATCGATGGTGATCAGCAAGCTGACCTTGTTCATCATGGAGGTTTGGACAAAGCGATTTGTGCGTATGCACTTCAAAACTATGCGTGCTGGATTCCAGAGTTTCCCAGTATCGACTGGCAAGCGGGTTGCTTCGGTGAAAACCTCACTTTGTCAGGTGTCAATGAATCCGATGTCTGCATCGGCGACATATTGAAAGTTGGTAGCTGTGTTCTGCAAGTCTCGCAGCCACGCCAGCCGTGTTGGAAACTGTCGCGGCATTGGAAACTTCCCAAGCTTGCAGTTCGCGTTCAACAAACTAGACGAACCGGCTGGTATTTTCGAGTATTGAACGAGGGCCTGCTCGAATCCGGCCAGATGATGAAGGTGATTGACCGAACTTACCCTCGATGGACGATCGCGGCCGCCAATGATGTCATGTTCGCCAAGCCACGCAACTCTTTAGACGATCAAGAGTTGGCCGCCTGCCCGCTGCTTTCACTTTCGTGGCGGGAAACGCTCAGGACTCGGGCCGAATCTAGCGAACAAGAGAACCGTGATAAAGAGCGCAGACGGCTCGATAATTCTCGATAATTAGTGCGGATGTTAGAGCCTCAACATGACCACCTCCGTCTGGTAATCTCGGTAGGTACGATAGTCGCCGCGAAACCAGAGTAAGACTGTATTCTCCGCGTTCGACTGCGGAACAATGGGACGCAAATTGTCACTGCTGGAGTCACGTGTGATCGGCTCCCAAGCCCACGATTTGCCACCGTCCGACGTGCGGCCTCGGAACAGTTCATAGTGCCTGCGCTGGTCTGCCTGACTGATCAGCGGTTCGCCGGTGATGGGATCCGCGTTTGTCGATATAAACACCGTGTCCAGCTGATCAGGGTGGAGGCAGATGTTTCCGGTGTAATCGTCTTCGCCCGCATACAAACGGGTGCCAGCAAAGGCGATCTCCTGATCGTGCCACGCACTTCCATCCCAGTATGCATAATGATAGCGATGGTCGATGCCTGACATGGGATCTCCAGGGCCGAGCCCAACGCTGTCCTTCTGTACCGAAAAGACGACATGCGGTCTGCCTGTCGGCGATATATGTGTATCGCTTACCCAGCCGACATTGTTTGCGTTACCTGCGAAGATTCGCGTCCCCTCTTCCGGATCCCGTAAGCCTTCCGATAGTCGCCTGATCGGTGCACCATCGGAACGATAGAGCTGCCCGTTTCGATAGTAGACATGGTAAATGTTGTTGTCGTAATTGCGAGGATGTCCGTCTGTGTACAGCAAGTGAATCGTGTCCCTACCGTTGCTGGCGTATTTAACGTACGGGCGATGACGAAACGCAACGGGTACATCGATGACAACATGACCGTTCTGCCAGGTTGTTCCCAAGTCATCGGACCATGCATACGACGGTTTGAAGCTCGCATCTAACCCCCGATAAAAGTTGTATAGTCGCCCGCGTCCATCGTTCTCGGCTGCGAGGAAAAGCAAATTCGCGTAGGTAATGCGCGACGAGTCGCTGGGCGTAAACTTCTTCACCTCTCCCCAATCAGTCCAGCTAACATTTGAGGTGCCGTAGTAGAAGTGGCTTTCGGAGCCGTGTTTGGCGAATACTGCGTGTACGCGACCATCTGGGCGTACCCATAAAGCAGGGACGTCGTGGTCGTCTTTTTCCAGCTGGCTGAACAGGTTTTGTCTATCACTTTGTCCACTGGCAAGATCTACGGTGGTAATGTCTATATCGCCGCGACGACGAACATCGTACGATCCATTCGCCACCGAACCAACCATCAGCTTACCGTCGTGAATCACAGCTCGTTCGTCCTGAAACCAACACCAAGCTCCATCATCATTGATGACAATCGCTTGGGCTGGCAACGGGTACGTGATGGTGGACGCCAGGATCAACGAAGCCAAAGGCATCCAGCCCTTACTTGTTTTGGGGCTGAGCGGAGCAATGGACATGGGCTACTCCTATTGGTAGAGGCAGAAGATCAAATTATGCGGTGGTATCTGCGCAGGTCGCAGGGACATCAGTCATCAGTCATCGCCGGCAATTCTGCTGCTCGAGCGGCGGCGAAAGCTTGTATCGCTTCCACACCGAAGCGAGCCATGAAATCCCCAAGCGACTCGCCGTCTTGTCTATGCAGCTTGAAGCACTCGAATGCGGGCTTCAGCTCCGAAGCAACGTTGGAAAGTGGAACCAGGTCCTTGTAGATGATTCCCAACCTGGTGCTGATGAGGTTACCACCCAGGAAAATCGTATACTTGCCTTCCCCAGTCTTGCCGTCAACGCTCCTACCCACCAAGCCAATATCCGCGTTGTAAGGTCGAGCACAGCCATTGGGGCAGCCAGTCATACGAATCGTGAATTGCTCGGTCGCCAACCCGAACTCGGCCACATCTCGCTCGATCTCATCAATGAGGACAGGTAGCACCCTCTCGCTTTCCGTCACGGCCAAGCCGCAGGTTGGTAGTGCGGGACAAGCATAGGCATGCCGGCGCGTGGCCGACATCTGCTCGACCGTGGCCACGCCATGCTCAGCCAGGATGCGGTTGATTTCAGACTTGTTGGCTTCTTCGATATCACACAGCAAAATATTCTGCTGCATGGTGAGACGCGCGTTGGGGACAAGGCCATGGAACAAGGCTCGCAAGGCTGACTTCAGTCGAAGTTCACCCGAGTCATGCACGCGGCCGTTCTCAATCGGCAGACCTAAGAACCACTTCCCATCCCCCTGAGAGTGCCAACCCATGTGATCATCATGCCCGGTGACTTCAGCTGGATGGGGCGCTGGCAAAGGACAGGTGACCGCGGCGTTTGGTAGATCGCACAATGCTTCGGCTTGCGGCAGATATTCTTCCACCTTGGCCTTGATGGCCTCAATTCCCCAGCTATTGACCAGATACTTCAGTCTTGCCTGCTTGCGATCGGCTCGATCGCCAAAATCTCGTTCCACCATCATGATGGCCGAGATCACCGCGAGCGTCTCCTCCGGCTTGGCGAAGGTTAACCGCTTGCCAAGTGCTGGAAAGCACTTCTTGTTGCTGGGCGTCGTGCCCATGCCACCACCGACTGAGATGTTGAACCCAAGCAAGACATCTCCTTTAAAGACAGCCAGCAAACCGAGATCGTGCGAATAGACATCGATGCAGTTGTCTTCTGGCAAGGCGATGCCGATCTTGAACTTCCGAGGCATGTAGGTCTTGCCGTACAGCGGTTCATCCTCGGCCTCGATTCGATTTTCGACCAATTTCTGCCGTTCACCACTCTCGAGATCCTCGATCCAGATTTC
>JAGQOY010000340.1 GCA_020427005.1 Planctomycetales bacterium | reverse complement strand
GAATGGCCCAGCCCCTCGCTGGCGCTTCGGGTTACTAATCGTCCACAAGATTTTGCAAATCGACTTTTTCATCACCCTGCTAAGTCCCCATCGAATACTTGAACTGAATTCGATCGTGAACATTGCCATCGAGAATCTGATACCGAAAAAGCTCTACAAAGATTCTAGAAAATCAAGATCGCTTTGTTTGCCAGATTTGCGTAGAATGCCCGTGCTTCGCAGAACCCAAGTTGGATGGTTCGCAAATATCTCATCCTGCTTGGAGTGCAGCCCAAATCATCGGTTCATCGGAATTGTTGTTTTTTGGCAAACTGAAAACGAGTACCCAGATTCAGGAAGCCAAATAAGCTGTTGCTTACTCTGGGAACTTGGGGATGCAAGCCCAAAGATCCGTATTGTGACAGGCCAGTTGTGCCGAGTAGCAGGAAAGTGCACCAACCGAGTGCATAATGTCGAACAAAGGAGTGCCAGTCGATGAGTCTTTTATTTAGATGTCGTGTTGCAGTCGCGTTCTGTTTCATCGCTCTGAGCCTAGTAATGAAAGCCAACATTAGGCCCATTGCCGCTCAAGACTCTCCCACACCGACCAACAATGATCAAGCTTCGGTGGAAGAAATTAGTCAATTACTGAAATCCATGGATCCCTATTGTCCAACGAATGAAGTAGAGGGCAAGGTCCAAATCATGGGCTCTACCAGCATGGATTCATTGGCTCACGGTTGGCAACAGAGCTTTCGTTTGTACCACAGCCGCGCCAATGTGGAGATTTCAGCGGCAGGCAGCGAGGATGTGTTTCAACGAATTGTCGAACTCCCTGCGGCTATTGCAATGGTTTCACGTCCGGTTACGACTGAAGAGTTGGCCGCGCTCAAGAAGAAAGGGCTGCGAGATCCTCGAGCCTTTGAAGTTGCCCGCGAAGCGTTAGCCGTGTTCGTGCATAGCAGCAACCCATTGCAGGCCATTTCAGGGGAACAGCTGCGTTTAGTGTTCACTGAAACCGGTCATGCCGTTTCCTGGGCTCAGCTCGGGCTCGGGGAATCATGGTCCAATCAAGCGGTTCACGTAATTTCACGGTCCGAGAATAGCGGTACGCAACACTATTTGCGTGAATTTGTATTTGGTTCCACGCCCATGCGCGCAAGTGTTTCGGCACACGTCTCCAATGCTGAGGTTCTTGACGCAATTAGTCAGGACAAATTGGCAATTGCAATCTGTGGCATTCGCTCAAGTGGAAAAGCGGTAAAGAACCTGCAGTTGATAGCAGGCAACACTGTTATTCCCAGCGATGACCACGCGATCTTGACTGGCAATTATCCTCTAACTCGACCGTTCAGCTTGATAGTAGACATCGGCGCTACTGGCCCTGATGCTGAAGCAGCCAAAGAATTTGTACGCTTCGCGTTGTCGCAGCAAGGACAAACCGAAGCGATCCTAACGGGTGTTTTCCCTGTCGATCTACCTTCGTTGCGCCACAGTACTCAAAGCCTAAATCAGTCGACGACTCTTCGGTAACTATGTCGAGATTGGCCCTCAAACTTCTTCGTTCTTGCAGCAGCTAACTACCATCAGCCATCGCATTTTTTACTGTTATTGCAAGGTCATCTACACATGAACACTTCTATCGCTCGCAGAATAGTTCGTTGTACGTGCGCATTAACTTGGGCACTTACCTGTTTCGAAGGCGATCTTCTAGGTCAAGTTCGGTTGGGAGATTCCAATTTAGCTCCACCGACGTCGGGTTGGGGTTCAAATACCTGGGAAGGCACACGTTGGGTAGGAGGAACTGAAACGCAACAATGGACCTTGGGCGTACGTGGAGAAAACACGACTCTAGGTGTTGTTATTCGAGATGTAACTCCCAGCTCGGCCGCAGCTCGAGCGAGAATTGAACCCGGTGATCGCATTGTCAACGTCTCCGGAGTACAGGTAGGTAGTGTCGATGCACGCGTTTATGACCTGCAAGAGGAGATTAATCGGCGAGCCGATAGCTACGGAATTGTTTCTCTATTGCTTCAGGATCACAACAATGGTCGTCTAGCTAATATTCGGGTCCAACTCGATGCCTACAAAGAATCGCTTTCAGGCAACCTAAACTACAGTGGCATCACTTCGATGCCTCGTGACGCACTAATTACTGTGCAACTAGAAAACGTCACGCGTCCCCATTTTGCGCCTCGAAATGGTATCGTTTCATTTCCGGCATCCGGATCGCGAAGCGACAGTTTTGAAATCCCATACGATGCGAACTACATATATTCACAAGATGTCTACCAGCTCCGTGCCTTTGTTGTCTCCGGTGGTAGAACCATTCTAGAGTCTTCAAATTCTCCGCGGGTACTTACCCAGGGCAATCCGTCAACTACCAATATCCAGTTAGCCCCCAGCCGAACAATGTTGCCTAGCCAACCCAGCGGGAATTTAGTTGCAGCCGGATACGGAAACTATGACGAATTTGATTCTCAAGTTAACAGTGTTTATCGCCAAATCCTTGGGCGTAACGCTTCCAATGGCGAAATCGCCGCCTGGCGAAATTTGCCCAACAGAACAGAACGTATCAGCCGTCTGCACTTAGAACTAATGGCTAGCCAAGAGTACTACGACGCCGCAGGTAACAACAACCAAGCCTGGATCGCAAGTGTCTTTCGAGCGTTGGCTGGAAAGCAACCGAGTTCGGAAGAGGTGCAAGGCTGGTTAAATCGCTATGTTGAGTTGCGTGAATCGAGATCCGAATTGCTAAATCAACTCTCTACACAGATTGCACGTGCTAACCAACGTTAGGAGTCGTACTACAATAGGAGCCCGTATTGGTAGCAGAGCATGGATAGGTTTGCGGCCCTACGTCGTTCTCCATGTTAGTGAGCATTGCCGTCCAAGATTCAGCTATAATATTCGCTTTTGTTTACCTGTACCCATCCCCCAATGGGCCTCCCACCAAATGTCTAATGGTAAATCCAATGCGAGCATTAGTTGCCCTGAGCTTAATTGTATTCCACTTCACCACTGTTAGCTCTGCAGCTGAGCGACCGAATATTGTCCTTATTTTTGCTGACGATCTGGGCTATGGGGATGTGGCCAGCTTTCATGCTGGAAAGATTCGTACTCCCAACATTGACTCGCTCGCCACGACCGGTACCAAGTTCACCGATTTCTACGTAGCCCAAGCGGTATGTACTGCCTCTCGAGCCGCATTGATGAGCGGATGTTATGCTAACCGCGTTGGCCTGGCCGGGGCTTTGAATCATACAAGTCCCACGGGAATTCACCCGCAAGAAGTTTTGTTGCCAGAGATACTCAAGCAGCAAGGCTACGCAACTGGCATGTTTGGTAAATGGCATTTGGGTTTGCCTCCATATTTCAGCCCTTTGAAGAATGGCTTTGATGAATGGTTGGGCATTCCCTATTCGAACGACAATTCGAAATATCACCCTGTGTTGGCTGATTCCATGCCACCATTACCACTTTTCGATGGGGACAAAGTGATCGAAACGGATGCCGATCAAGCTTTGTTTACACGGCGGCTTACCGAACGGGCTGTTGATTTCATTGGTCGGCATAAGTCCGAGCCATTTTTCTTGTATGTTCCGCATATCATGCCGCACGTACCGATTTTCGCGTCGAGTACTTTTCGTGGTCAAAGTAACTTTGGGTTGTACGGTGATGTAATTGAAGAATTGGATTGGTCGGTCGGCAGAATTTTGGATACTCTCAAGTCGAATGGTCTCGAAGAGAACACTTGGGTTATCTTCACTAGCGACAATGGCCCCTTCCTGAGCTATGGATCGCATGCTGGTAGCGCGGGTAAATTACGTGAGGGCAAATTGACGACTTTCGAAGGCGGAGTCCGCGTACCTACGTTGATGCGTTGGCCTAAACACATACCTGCCGGTCAAGTCTGCTCAGTACCGATCATGACCATCGACCTATTGCCGACAGTTTGTGGCTTACTTGATGCTCCCCTACCTGCCCAAACTATCGATGGCTTGGATGTGATTCAAGTTTTAAATGGCACAGCCACTGAGTCACCACATGAGATGCTTGCTTTTTATAGTGGCACCGAGTTGCAGGCCGTACGCTCGGGGAAATGGAAATTGCATTTCGCTCACAAATTTCTGACAGTTAATGGTCCTACGCGTGACGACGGAAAGCCAGCAGGATTTGGCAAGCTAACTCCCAAATCGATTACCGAAAGCGGTGTCGAAGGTATTGCTAGCCGACACGGTTACCGAGTCGAGTTACTTCCGGAATCCCTTTTCGACCTTGAGAAAGATGTGTCCGAAACTAACAACGTGCTACGCGAAAATCCTGAGGTAGCCAAACGTTTGAGCAAGCTCGCAGAACAATTGCGGCAGCAGTTAGGCGATTCACTGACTGGGATTGAGGGCTCCGGTGTCCGAGCCGTTGGGCGAAATGATTTCGAGTAGCTTTTTGATTCCAATTCTTATCCAGGACACGGATGAATTCACTGCGTGTATAGCTTCTTGAGGCTTGAGATGCGCAAGTAGACAGTCAAGCAAGTTAGGAATTAATGCAGGGCCTTCGCCATATCTTTGTAGGGATACCCGCTGCAATGGAGGTGGCAGAGGTAGCAGCAAGAAATGGAAGTTTTTGAAGAGTGTTGCGTTATGATAGGCGGTGCGTGAAGAAAAATTGAACAATATCTCTAGCCCCCCTGGGCGCGGAAGCGGCTATGAGTACTATTTACCTCGCGGGATGGAGCAGCCCGGTAGCTCG
>JAGQOY010000339.1 GCA_020427005.1 Planctomycetales bacterium | reverse complement strand
TGGGACCGTCGTCCCCGGAGATGCTGCTGGGGGCGCTGGCGAGTTGCCTCGTGCACACCTATCTGCTGCAAGCCGCGCTGCTGGAAATTCCGCTGGACAATGTGGAGATTGCGATCACCGGCGCGCTGGACATGACGGGCGTGGTCGGGCTGCCCGCCGACGGGCCAATCAAGCTGGAGCAGCTTGGGTACAAAGCGGACATCACTTCGCCGGCTTCGGATGCCGACATTACACGATTGCACGCGGCGGTGGAGACAGCGTGCGCCGTGCTCAATACGCTGCGGTCGCCTATGGAGGTCAAGCGGGCGGCGTAGTTGGTGAATGGTATGTGTGCTGATATTACGTTGGTTGCTCACAAGATGAATGGGGAACTCGATACGACAGTTCTGCAGAACCGCCGTATCGAGTTACGATTTATAAACTATTTTTTGACCAAAGGAATATACGTGTTCTTCGCGGAGGTCTCAGCAAACTGCAATGTCGCCACTTGTTTGGTCTCACTACTGTCGACATGCAATGTAATTGGTGTGTCAATTCGCACACCCGCCTTGGATCCTGTTAGAGTATACATTCCCACTTCAACGGCTGGAAACACGTAGGCGCCATTGATATCAGTTGTGGCGGTGTAAAAAAGAGTGGTGCTGAAGTTGGCTACAATGTCCTTTTCATGCGCAGTGATCTCTTGAAGCTCCATCAATATTTCAGGAACGCCTTCGCTTGTGGCTCGATTGACAACCCTGCCTTCGACTCGCGCAGTGATGGGTATGGGAGTGGTTGTTGGCGCCGGTGTTTCTATTGTTGCAACTGCCGTTGGCGTCGCTGTGGCTCCGGTTGCGTCGACTTCCATCACATCTATCGGGGTTGTGCGCCAGGCACCGTCGTCACCGAGCTGGTTACTGCCATTGTATCCCCAGCATTTTGCTCCATTTGTGATTGTGGCGGCACATGAGTAACTATTGCCCGCACTGATAGCTATAACATTATTGACTAAGCCACTAACCGCAACTGGCCTACTTGCGTGACTAACTGTGCCGTCACCAAGTTGCCCGTTGCCATTATAGCCCCAACAGTACATGCTCCCACTTGTCATCCGCGCGCAGGTATGCAAATCCCCCGCCGAGATCGATTCGACAGGCTCATTAAATCCATCAACCGTTACCGGCGTGTTGCTATTGTCGGTTGTGCCATCACCCAACTGACCCTGTCCGTTGTATCCCCAGCATTGGACTGTGCCTCCGGTTGTTCGTACACAGGTATGGAAGCCAGCGGCAGCAACATCGGCAACATGGCCGTCTAACCCTAGGACAGCAACGGAAATAGCGCGATTGGTTGTCGTTTTATCACCCAACTGGCTATAATCGTTTCGGCCCCAGCACTGCACAATCCCTAATATGCCGACTGCACAGGTATGTGCTTTTCCGGCAGCAATCACCGTTATATGAACGTCGCCCAAGAAAACATCTGCTGGAGAAGAGCGATCCAGGAATGAATTGTCGCCAAGCTGTCCATATTCATTGGCGCCCCAACATTGAATGCTCCCTAACCGTGATAATGCACAATTATGCTCATCGCCAGCCACAACTGCAATAATATCGTCTGCCAGCCCATTCACTGTCACCGGACTATTTCTCTGTGTTTTTGTCCCATCTCCCACTTGGCCATGGTCGTTTCTGCCCCAACATTGAACAACCCCAGATGAGCTTAAAGCGCACGTATGACCATCGCCAACAGCAAGATCAATGATATTATTGTTTAACTCGTTTACAGGGACAGGAACGGCTGATGCTTCGTAATTGCCAAGCCCTAACTGACCATTGCCGTTCCACCCCCAGCATTGAACGCTTCCATCTTTAATTAAAGCACATGTATGACCATCATGACCGGCTTTGACAAACAATACATTGCTGCTATCCAATCCCTGCACATCAAGTGGTCTGTAGCGTTTTTCGAGCGTGCCATCGCCAAGTTGACCGGCGCTGTTCCATCCCCAGCATTGTACACGCGCTTCCATGGTGACGACACAAACATGGCCATCGCCAACGTCAATCATTTGAACAGCTGCACGCACCCCGATCACATTGATGGGCGTGTATTGTATATCCGTTGTGCCATTGCCGACTTGGCCAAAGCCATTGAGGCCCCAACACTTTGCGATCCCGTCTATGGTAAGTGCGCAAGTCTGGTTATTTTGCGCGCTTATGGCCGTGATCTCACTATCTAGCCCAATCACATCGACAGGCGTAGATTGTGTATCTCCAGCCGTCTCACCTATCCCCAATTGACCACTCCAATTCCAGCCCCAACACGTCATTCCACCTTGCGCAGTTAAAGCACAGGTGTGAGATTGCCCAGTCGCCAGCGCAACAATTTCATCGCTTAGCCCGGCGACATCAACTGGCCAATTTTCTTGAAGATAAAAGCCATTGCCGAGCTGTCCATTATAATTTGCTCCCCAGCATTTGACTTTACCAAGAAACATGACAGCACATGTGTGGTAATCGCCAGCGGCAATCGCTGTGGCGTGATTGGCCACGCCCAGCACGAATGATGGCCTCAATATATCTGTCGTTGAACCGTTGCCAATTTGGCCGTTGCTATTTGCACCCCAACATTCAACCGTGTCCCCTGTAATAATCGCGCATGTATGCATCGCGCCGGCTGCAATTGCGATGGCTGGGCCGCCAAGTCCTTTTACGGCCACCGGAATCGATTTGCTTGTCGTTGTATCATCGCCAAGCTGGCCGTTGGCATTCCAACCCCAGCAAGAGATATCGCCTTCACCCGTCAAGGCACAAGAGTGATTTTGTCCGGATGCAATTGCCGTAATTTGATTAAGCCCATTGACGATACGGGGTGTGCCAGAACTGATATTTGTGCCATCGCCTAGTTGTCCAAAATCATTCCAGCCCCAACATTTCACTATGCCCGTTGTAGTAAGCGCACAGGTATGCTGGAAACCAGCCGCAACTTGCACAATGTCTGCTAATGGTGTTAACAGGGTTGAACTGTGTGGTACTGTGGTTTCGGCTGCTGCCGGCAGGGGATGGTAAAGGCTCATCCATCCTGCAATACTAACAGCCAGTATCAATACCGAGAGTATAAAACCTATATGTGTTCGACTCTTCATATTCTATTTAACCTTATTTGGCTGATGAGACTTTTGAGAAAGTCGTTGACTGCTGACTCATACGAACTGCTTCAATTCTCCACACTGCTCCAGTTCGAAAAATCGACGCCATCGCTGATAGACTCCCCCTGGCCACTGGGATTGGCCGTGGCATGGAACGGACCAGATGGACTGCCCCACCAGTTGTTGCGCGCGTCAATGATGGTTGCCGGTGTGTCGTTGTAGACGGCAAAATTCTGGTGGCCGGAAAAGTTGCTGTTGCGAATGGTTGGTGCGGCGTTTGCCAAGGCTTCGACCCCGCGGTAGTTATTTTTGAAGGTGCTATTGGCAATAGTAAGGGATTTGCCGTCCAGCCGGATCGCGCCGTAATAATAATAATCTTCACCGCCATATCGAACTTCTAAATACTCTATGATGGAATCATCCGTACTGGTATTACTGAATTGCACTCGCCCCCAATCTCCCCAAACGGGTGTGGACGAACCATCATTATTGGTGTCACCGCCAATGAGATCATCACGATATGATGTGAAATAGACAGGATTTTGTGCTGTTCCAAGCACTTGCAATGTTGCTTCTACCAACAGGCTGGCATCTTCATAGAATTTCACCTTTATATCAGGCACGATCGTTAACGTCTGGCCAGATTGGATGGTCAAATCGCCCGAAATATAGTAAACAATACCTGTATTGTCCCAAGTGTCAGTCTCCCACTGGCTGGCTGGAATTTCTATACCGTTAATATGGTTTTTGACAAATGTAATATGCTGGAGGATTGGGGATGCATTATCTAGACGAATTGCGCCATAGCTATAATAGTCTTCTCCGCTGTAGCGCAGTTCCAAATACTCAATCAATGACTCATCATTGCTAGCGCTGTTGAATTGTATGCGCCCCCAATCTCCTGTGACAGGAGTAGAGGAACCATCGTTATTGGTATCGCCGCCCACGAGATCATCTCGGTATGACGTAAAGCGAACAGGATGATCGGATGTGCCTAAAACGCGTAATGTATCATCAACGAATAGACTAGCATCCTCGTAAAATTTAACATTAATACCAGCTGTAATTGTCAGTGTCTGCCCGGAACGAACCGTTAGATCACCTGCCACATAATAAACGACATCTGTATTGTCCCAAGTGTCGGTCTCCCATTGGCTGGCCGGGATTTCTATGCCATTGATACGGTTCTTGACAAATGTAAGATTACGTAGAGTCGGGGATGCATTGTCCAGCCTAATTGCACCATAGCCATAATAATCTTCTCCACTGTAGCGCAATTCTAGATGCTCGATCAATGAGTCGTCGTTGCTTGCGTTGTTAAATTGTACGCGTCCCCAATCTCCTGTGACAGGCGTAGAGGAACCATCGTTATTGGTATCGCCACCGATGAGATCATCTCGGTATGACGTAAAATAAACTGGGCTATCGGCAGTGCCCAACACGCGCAGGGTTGCATCGACAAGCAAACTGGCATCCTCGTTAAACTTGACTTTGACGCCTGGTGCGATTGTCAATGTTTGACCAGATTGCACGGTAATATCACCAGCAACGTAATAGACAACATCAACGTTGTCCCACACATCAGTTTCCCATTGTGTAGAAGGCAGCTCAACCCCATTGATTCGATTATTGATAAAGGTAATGT
>JAGQOY010000033.1 GCA_020427005.1 Planctomycetales bacterium | reverse complement strand
CACCCCGTAATTAGGCAATTCGCTTTGGCAACTCCAACATGATTTCCTGCTGCCTCACTCTAATTGCAGGCCGTAAAGTTGCGACCTAAAAGTACCCTCGTTGAATTACCATGCCTTTTTGTAGCAATTAAATCGAGCTTTGCAATTCCACCTTAGGATCCAGTCAGTATCAATGAGGATAATGCTTGCAATTTAAGTTTGGAATCGCCTTTACAGCAAGCGATCCAGAATTGTATAGACAGAGATTTGGAAAACTTATGTAGTTCCAAAAACCGGGTGCATAAAAATTATAACGGAATCAAGGTAGCTCCTATTGGGGTAATTGTCCTGCCATGGCCTTCGCCATTAATTTCCCAGTACAGAAGATACAAAAGCCGAATCATTCGATGAAAGTGAAATCTAGTTGATGACCATCGGTTTCCCCCGTGAATCGAGACTTGGAGCATGGTCCAGGGATATGCGTGACCTAACGAAGCTTCTTTTAGTGTGCGTATTCTTAACTGGATTGTTGGGATGTGGCACAACCAAGAGTTATACAGCTACCGAACAACTGTTGATGAGTGATGCGGTTGATGCTACGGTCGCTAAGATTGACTTTGAACCGCTGGGCGGCAAAAAAGTCTATCTAGATTCAACCTATCTCAAGACCGTCAAAACCACGCAAATTATCGACTCGGATTATGTAATCAGTTCCTTAAGACAGAAAATGGTAGCGGCCGGAGTCTTTCTTGTAGATAACCGAGCAGATGCAGAATTGATTGCTGAGGCTCGCATGGGAGCCTTAGGGTTAGACGGACATAATGTAACTTATGGACTACCTGCCACCAACGTGCTGTCCAGTGCAACAACCGTTTTGGGTGGCGGCGCTTTAATACCGGCCATTCCGGAGATCTCATTAGCTAGGCATGAAGCAAAAACCGGCGCCGCTAAGTTGGCTGTATTTGCATACAAACGCGAAAATTTCGAGCCATATTGGCAATCGGGGCTCGCGCGCTCTAGCAGTGATGCACGGGATACTTGGTTTTTGGGTGTCGGCCCCTGGCAGCGTGGGACGATCTACGACGGAACAAGCTTTGCGGGCAAACGCATGAGTCTCGTTCCAAAGACCAGTGTGCGTCAGACGGACAGGTTTGAGGATTATCGCAGTCCGCAACTCTTTACAGCTGCAATTAAGGAGCATGAGCCGGTAGTAGAGAGCATGTCGGACCTGGAAGAAGATGTTCAAAAAATAGATGGGGCTGAAGTTCAATTGGCCTCTGGAGAGGAAGCTACCAGCGAGGCAGATACTGAACCTGTTAAGCAGTAACTGAAAAAGGTTATGAATTTAGATTTACAAAAGTCATTCGGTGCACTTTTAGCTAACCATGGGCAGTCGCAAGTCCTGCGCTTTGTTGATGAGTTGAATGAGGAACAGCTTTGCCAACTAGCGAAGCAATTGGCAGAAATCGATTTTGATTTGCTCAAAGAGCTTGTTAGAAACCAAGATCAAAAGCTGGATTGGGCCGAGATGGCGCGACGGGCGAATCCGCCGCAGGCCTTTCGATTGCATCATAAGGAGAGAATAAGTCCGGAGCAAGCCAAACTTAATGGCCAAGATTTATTATCGAAGGGCAAAATCGGTGTCATCTTGGTGGCTGGAGGCCAGGGAACGAGATTGAGTTTCGATCTACCTAAAGGATTGTATCCGATCGGTCCACTTAGCAACCGATCGCTGCTTCAAATGCACTGCGACCGCGTGTTGGCAATTGCCAATCGTTATAAGGTTTGCGTCCCTCTTTACGTAATGACAAGTCCAGCGACGGATGAAGCAACGCGACGACACCTCGAAGAGAACGAGAATTTTGGATTGGGAGACGACTTGCAAGTCTTTTGTCAGGGGTCGATGCCGGCCATAGACGTAATATCTGGACAGCTGCTTTTGGCTTCCAAAGGAGAGTTGGCGCTCAGCCCAGATGGACATGGAGGGCTATTGTCTGCACTGCAATCCAACGGCTGTTTGCAGGCAGCAGAACAGCGCGGTGTCGAACACTTTTACTACTTACAAGTTGACAATCCATTGGCGCCTATTTGCGAACCTGAATTGCTTGGGTATCACTACTTGTCACAAAGTGAGTTAACTACCCAGGTCGTCACAAAACGATTCGCCAAGGAGAAGGTGGGTAACGTTGTCGAGATTGATGGAAAAGTACAAATCATCGAATACAGTGATTTTCCAGATGACGTGGCCTCACAAACGAATCCGGATGGTAGCCTGCGATTTTGGGCTGGTAACATTGCTATCCATGTTTTCCAACTTCAATTCTTGAAACGTGTTGTGGGCACAGTTAGCGGGCTGCCCTTTCATAGAGCTCATAAACCTGTGAACTTCATAAACTCAGCGGGTGAAATCGAAAAACCATTGCAACCGAATGCAATAAAGTTTGAACGGTTTATCTTTGACTTACTACCACTAGCAGAGCGGTCGATTGCGGTGGAAGGTCTGGCAGCCGATGTGTTTGCTCCGGTTAAGAACGCAAATGGGGCTGCCGCAGATTCGCCAGAATTAACTCAGGCCGCCCTGTTGTTCCAACATCGGAATTGGCTGCAAGCTGCGGGTGCAAATTTGCCATCCGGAGTGCGTGTCGAGATTCATCCTGCATGGGCCTTGGATTCTCATGAGGTGAAACAAAAGTTGCAAGAACTAACGCATAGCGGTCACAGTTTGAGCTTTGAATGCGATACATACCTTCAATAACAAGTTGTGTCAAAGTATAGCTCACAACGCATTTAGGATGTCGAAGGCGAAGCGATGCGGCGATCTCTGACAGACCTGCAACGCTGGTAACGCGCTGACAGATAACTAAATTAGCAACAACTATCCGAGGTGCTGGTAGGTACACCCCGTCGTCGTGGTCCTGGGATTTCGGCGCCGATTCGGAGCATTCGGTTTTCGCTGTCTACAAAAACGATGCGTGGGTCCGACACAGGGGCGTGCAAAGTTGTTTCAGCCGGCACAAATGCAAACGTGGCGACAATGATCACATCCCCTGGACGGATCAAATGGGCAGCAGCGCCGTTAGCACAAATGTCGAGGCTCCCCTCATCACCCTCTATAGCATAAGTCTCAAGACGTGAACCTCGCGTAACATTCCAAACTTGCACGGCTTCGTACACTTGGATGTCTGCAGCTCGCATCAGGTTGGGTGGCAGCGTCAGTGAGCCTTCGTAATCTAGATCAGCTTGTGTTACGGTAGCGCGATGGATTTTGGAGCGAAGGAATTTTCGGTACATTGAAACTGTAAAGGCGGTCTAGGTTGGATTAAAATAAGAATCGGCTTGGCCGATGACTTCTTATAGTATGAATAAAAAACCAGTTTCTGCGCAGTACAGTTTGTCCAGAATCGCAATACCGTTTCTCCAGATAGGAAGTACTGCTTTTGACCTGTTGAAAGTCTCGATGATCCCAAACCAGATAGCCGTGCACGATTGAAGTACATGCAGCTCGTCGGAATGGAAACGCCTAACTTCGGGATGTTCAGTATTGCGAATATTCATAGTTTTGAGGGTTAGTGACTAGGGGACCCTTATAAGCACAGTTGGATAGGTCGAGGTCTCAGTTTGTCCAATTGGTTCCACCTTGATTAGTCCCTAGCGTTACAAATTGAGAATCGAACCGGTCAATAACCAAACTCTAATCCTTCCCCCAAATTGCTACGTTTGGCATAACCGGTATGGAATTGCATCGTTAGCGAACCACTTCAGCTTTTATTATTTGTTTCTTGGCCACAGTAATTAGCCTGAGTTAGATGAACAGTCGCATCAATCATCTAGCCATTGCCTTATTGATCGAACTTGCTTGCCAAACGGCGCCAGTGTTAGCTGACGATTGGATTTCCTGGCCGTCAACATATACTCATGACGTGTATGGTAATCGCATCGACCAGTACGCGTTACCGCGTCAACCGATCCAAGAAATTCCTGCGGATTACCAACGAAGCGGTTATCGCAGCTACCGAAGTACGTTACAAGTTGGCCAATTTGCAGACAATTTTCACGTGGTGGATCAATGGGGAGCTCCCGTGATTCCCTACGAGCGTTGGAGATTTCCGTATGGGCCCTACAATACGCCCTACTCGCAATGGGGGCCGCAGATGCCAAGCGTGTACTTTAATGGATCTGCTCCTTTGCCGGGCCAATATCCTGTCATGCCCCTTCAGGCTCCACAGTATGGCTCGCCCTGGTTGCCGCAATATCCTCCACAATCTTCGAATTGGCAGCCGGGGCAATATCCACCTTCACCCTTTGGCGCTAGTTCCAGTCCATTAAACGGGAGCTTGCCTTGGTATCCGCCGTATCTACACCAACCGTGGTTTGACGGCAGCTATCCCACCTTTCCACCCAACTAGTCTTACAACCTGTCGATTCTTGGTTGAGCCCACGTCAGTTGCATCCAGCATGACCTCAGTGTGCCGCGTCGATCGAAAGTATCTTGGCTGCATTGGTGAAATAGATTTTCTCCAAGATCTCCTCCGGCAGAAAAATGCCATAGATCATCCAAAATCCTTGGCGGTGATGTGACTCGGCAGTGTCGAAGTATTCATCGTCGGTTTCCAGGAATCTATAGTACAGCCGAAATGCATCTGCTTTGGGTGTAGTGTCTGTTCCAAACAGTATTCGATCTTGGTATTTCAGAAAGAATCGTCGGCAACTGTACGGCTGCCGACCAAGCTCGGAAATCCGCGCATCAATATCGACATAGAAATTTGGATACTTGTCCAGCAATTGACCGACAGACTCTATGTCTTCGGGGTTATTTCCGAAATGCGCCCCAATGAAGGTCGTTTGTGGATGTCGTTCGATAACACGATTGCGCTGTGCAAGAAGTTCGTCGCGAGTCGGATAGTCTTTCCCATGGAATAGCCAATCAGGGTGCTCGTTCAACTCATGCCAGCGTTCGTTGTAACGATCCAGCGGAGTGAAAAAAGCTGCCGGGTCCGATGTATGTATCATCACAGGTTTTTTCATTTCGCCACAAAGCTCCCAGATAGGATCTAGGCGAGCGTCATCAATGCCAATGAGTTTTCCGTTGGTGTCGCGGTAAGAAAGGCCGAGAGATTTATGAAATTTGAGCCCTTTTGCGCCAGCTATAAAACCTTGCCTCAATCGTGAAACCTCTCGTTCGGTCCATCCAGTGTCATCGAAACCCCGAAAATCGATCAATGCAAAGGTCAAAAACCTGTTGGGATGAGCTTTGTCCAACGCAGCTAATGTCTCAACCAATCGTTCGTCCCAACCGCCGTCCAGGTTCACCACAAATCGAACGCCAGCGTCATCCATTTCCTGCAAATACCCTGCCACACGACTGGGCGTAAGTAATCCCGCGCCTCCGCCAAGGTGATTGTGTACATCGATTACCGGAAAGGCTGGTTTAGCCACATGCGTAACCTTGGTTTTAAGCATCGAACGAGGCTGCCAATCTCGAAGCTTTAGCTCACGAATGTCGTCATCACTTTGACCAGACGATTGTAGAGATTGTCCGCAACAGACTTGCCCAACAATGCCAATGAAGATTAAGTGATAACAGATGCTTCCAAGGTAACGCGGAATACTCATATCTTTCTCAATTCTTGCCTGGCGGTGAAAAGTCAAGTCGATGTGTCAACAAATTTCATTAAATATAGGTGTGTCTTCAATCCGCTCCTCGCGAAACGGTTACTGAAATTCTAAGGTTCCAAATTTCTGGAATTCGTGAAAACTTCGCCCAACAGGAGCCCATTCCCATTGAGAAACTTGTTGGTTGTCGTAGTCCACTCGATAGAAATTTGCCCGCCATCTGCCCCCAGGATTGGGTGGAACGTTTTGTAATGGTTGTAGTAAGGTATATGGAATGAAAACTTCGGCACTCCATCCATTAACCTTGGCCATTGAGGCATTCTTCCCGCCCGTTGCTGATACTCGTTTTCTAATCTTGCGATCTCCGTCGTAGTGCCATGGACGCCAGCCAAGGAAACGGCCCTCGAAGTTTGGGATAATGATGGGCAGCTCAAACCCGAGCGGGGAGATTTCATATTCGAAATACACAGTATGGCGCTGATCGGTCCAGAAAAAGCACTCGTAGACATCCTCGTTCCAAAGATCAAGGAAATCATCATTCATCGTTGCTGTCAATTGTTGGTCAATGCCATCAAACAGGACATATACGCCTGTATCTGAATAGAGCATCTTGAACCTCGAGTCGTATTCATGTTTCGCGGTCGAACGCCGCGCGAGTGGGGTCCAGGTTGCCAGCTTCCATGCTTCAGACTCGCCGTTCCCTGTGACTTCGAAATCGTCGCAATGTGGCACCTTAAGTATTGGAGGCTCATTCCTCTCCTGAGAATTAGCAGAAGAAATCCATGCTGTTGTGCTAACCAAGAGTATGCATGTTAGTTGTAAATAGAGTGAGTTCATAACTACCTCAAATATCAGTGACATATCCCAATGCAAAAGAGTATATTGGCGTGGCGCGAGCAAACGAAATTTGAGACTGCTGCTCGAATCAGATAACAGCCCTAGGTCTAATGCTGCCCCTATACCGTTAATGATCTTCCGATGCTGAGTTTACCTGACTACTTTGTCATAGGATTGTACCTTATTGGTACCCTCTCCATGGGAGTGGCCATAGGTCGTCGATTAAAGACCGGAAAAGATTTCTTTTTGGCAGGACGTCAGCTTCCTTGGTGGGCAATTGGGATGTCCTTAGTCGCAACGGACATCGGCGGAACAGATATTATTGGAGTTGGAGGTGCGGCTTATCGCCATGGAATGGCTGTTGCGAACTTCGAATGGATCGGATGTGTACCGGCCATGATAGTGGGAGCATTCGTATTTATTCCGTTCTTCTATCGAACGGGAGTTTATACAATTCCGGAGTTTATGGAGCGTCGGTACAACGTTGCGGTGCGCGCTATTCTGGCGGCTTGTTGGCTGTTGTTCATGGCCTGTAACTTGGGCATCATGCTACTAGCTTCAGCCAAGATGATGGCTCAAGTGTTCGGTTGGGAGCCCGCGCTCTGCATAATTGTTACGGCCAGCCTGGTTGGAATCTATACGATGATCGGTGGGCTCGCGGCGGTGGTTTATACCGACATGATTCAGTGCGTCATCATGATACTTGGATGTCTATTAATTCTTATCATGGGGCTTATCGAGGTTGGTGGATTTGCTGAACTATCTCACAGATTGGCGACTCTTAACCACCCCATGACAGATGGAGCACCCTTGTCCCCTACTGAGATAAACGCTTCGGCCGAATCAACGGCCGATCATGCCTCCTTGATCTTACCTGTCGACACTCCAAGCCCGTATCCTTGGCCCGGAATATTCTTCGGCTTGGCACTAATCTTGAGCCCAGCTTATTGGATTGGTAACCAAGCCATTGTCCAACGGTCGTTGGGTGCTCGCAGTGAATTCGAAGCTCAGGCCTCCTACATATGGGGCGCGTTGCTGAAGAACATCATTCCGTTGATTGTTGCTGTACCTGGGCTGATTGCACTGGTTGTGGTTCCCGATTTGCAAGATAGTGATGGGGCAATTCCCGCCTTGGTTGGACTCATGTTACCACCGGGAGTTCGTGGAATTTTCGTAGCTGCATTTCTGGCCGCACTGATGTCAAGTATCGATTCCTATCTGAACTCAGCAGCCACGATCGTTACAAATGATTTCTTTGTTCGGTTTGTGAATAGGCAAGCATCCGATACACAGTTGCTGAATATTGGTCGAGTAACAACCTTGGTGCTTGTTGCCTGGGCTATCGTTTTTGCGTTCAGCTTGAACTTGCTCAGCGACCAAGGGGGGATTTACGCTATCTTTCAGACATTGCTGGCATTTTTTCAGGGGCCATCGTTCGCAGTGCTGATTATTGGCGTATTTTGGCGACGTGCGACCGGTACAGCGGCTGTTATTGCTTTATTGGGTGGTATTGGTACCTCCATTTCACTCTGCGTACTCAATCAGCCTTGGCTGGCTGAAGCATGGCAGCTTGAACCATTGTTTCAGATACAGGAACCTTTCTTGTATTTCTCGATTTGGGCCTTCCTAGTAACGGCTGGATTGCTAATTATTATCAGCATATTTACGAAACAGGTACCAGCCGAGAAGCTTCAGTATGTAATATCGAATCGAAACGGAAGGCAGGACATCTAACGTGACAATCCTACACCATGTGGGCGATGTTTTGCGAGGACTCCTGGCGGAAGTCCCATTATATGCCGTAAGACTTCTGTTCGTACTGACTTTTTTGCTGTTGCTTGTATGGGTGATACGGCTTCCCAAAGAACGCACTCAGCCGCCCAACGGAGCCCGGCGGTGGGATGAAAACCTAAAGCTTGGAGCTGTTCTGGCGCTTCTGCTTCAAATAATAATCTACTCACTGCTCTAATAATGTCGTTTCAAACTGCCCATTCGATCGAGTTCCGGGCCGATTGACAGTCGTGCGCTGTTGGGTTTCAATCGGCTGTGGAGTAGTCGTTTTGCGGTAGCGTCTTTGCTTTTACGCCTATGACTGGTTGATAAGATTCATTAGTTGCCGCCCAATTACCATTGCTCCCAAGCTAAAATTCTTTTGTCTGAACATTCGTAGAACGCGCCGCCATGCAAGCTCCAGAACTTCTTTCTCCAGCCGGAACCCTACGAGCAATGCGCTATGCGTTCGCCTACGGTGCAGATGCCGTATATGCTGGTCAACCACGGTATAGCTTGAGAGTTCGAGAGAATGAATTCAATAGGCTAGAGGTCCTGACTCAGGCGATTGAAGAAGCCCATGCCTTAGGGAAAAAATTCTACATTGCCAGCAATCTCGCACCACACAATTCCAAAGTGCGATCCTACATCAAGAATATGGAACCAGTGATCGACATGCAGCCTGACGCGCTGATCATGTCCGATCCTGGTCTGATAATGCTTGTCCGCGAACGATGGCCAGACGTTCCCATCCACCTGTCCGTGCAAGCCAACGCCGTCAACTATGCCACGGTACAGTTCTGGCAGCGGCAAGGGCTAAGCAGGGTAATTCTGTCCCGCGAACTATCAATTCCTGAGATTGCGGAAATTCAGGCAGCCTGTCCGGACATGGAAATAGAAGTATTTGTGCATGGCGCTCTTTGCATAGCGTACTCCGGTAGATGCCTACTTTCAGGGTACATGAACCATCGTGATTCCAATCAAGGCGCATGCACAAATGCCTGTCGATGGAATTACAACGTATCCGAGGCAGAGCAAACTTTGGAAGGGAATTTGCAGTTAAAAGTTTTGAGCAATGAATCAAACCATGGTTGTTGCAGCCAGCCAGCAACTGAACCTGAGCAGCGAGTTTTCATGCTAGAAGAGGCCAATCGTCCTGGGGAATTTATGCCGGCTTTTGAGGACGAACACGGGACCTACATCATGAATTCTAGAGACCTTCGTGCAGTGGAGCATGTGCCAGAATTCGTTCGCATGGGACTAGCATCGCTCAAGATTGAAGGACGGACCAAAACATACTTCTATGTTGCTCGCACAGCCCAGGTTTATCGGCAAGCTATCGACGATGCGGCTAGCGGACGTGAATTCAACCCGCAGTTGCTTGAGAACCTAAACAGCCTCTCCAACCGAGGTTACACTGACGCGTTTTACAGCCGCCGACCTATTAGCGAATTACAAAACTACGAAAGCGGTCGTTCAACGAGTTATCGACAACAGTTCGTTGGAGATATTATGGAACGAAATGACAATAGCTTTATCGTGGATGTAAAGAATCGGTTTGAAATTGGTGATGAACTGGAACTAATGACCCCAGCCGGGAATTTTGTTTTTGAACTAACTCACTTAATGAATAAGAACGGACAATCTATTCACGTAGCTCCTGGAAATAAGCACATAGTGCAGGTTCCAATACCCGACGCACTACGTCCAAAATTGACAGATCATGACATACAATTCGGTTTACTTATGAGATTTCTTCGAGAGCCCTCCCCCGACCAATTAATGGCTGGACAACTTCCGCCTACGAACTGAGCTCGAGTGACTAGCAGATGCGAGGAAGGGGAGCGCCCTGGGGCTCATCAACTGGAATTAACGCTCCGTGCAGTCTTCTAATCACCACCGGAGCTGAGAGTGCAGGAACTACTTGGCCAATAATTGCAGCTTTAGTCGCGGGATTCAATTGCCGCAGGACCTCCAGCGCACGAACTGAATGATCTCTGGCAACTGCGATGAGCATGGTGCCTTCGTTGGCCACATATAGCGGGTCGAGCCCCAAAAGTTCACACGCGCCACGAACCTCTGCAGAGACTGGAATCCGCGACTCATCAATTTGCATTGAGAGTTGTGCGTCCATAGCCCACTCGTGAAGGACCGCCGAAATTCCTCCTCGGGTTGCATCTCGCATGCAGCGCAGGTTTGCACCCAGCCCAAGCAGCAATGCGCTGCATTCCTGATGTAACGGAGCAGAGTCAGAGATTGGTGTGGGGACCAACTTCAGGTCTTCTCGGGCACATAATACGGCCATGCCGTGTTGTCCAATTGGTCCGCTTACGATTAACTCGTCACCGGCACGAACGTTGGCTGATGACAAGGCAAATTTTGTTTGCAAACAGCCAACTCCTGTCGTATTGATGAACAACTTATCGACGGCCCCACGCTGAACTACCTTTGTGTCTCCTGTACAGATGGTCACATTGCAGGCTTCAGCGGCATTGCGAAGGCTTTCTAGGACGTTCTCAAGCAGAGATATTTCCAGTCCCTCTTCCAGGATTAATGCCAGCGAAATGGCAATTGGTTGTGCTCCAGCGACTGCCAAGTCATTAACAGTTCCATGTACTGCCAAGGAGCCGATGTTTCCACCCGGAAAGAATAGAGGTGAAACTACAAAACTATCGGTTGTCATAGCTAGTTGTTTTTGCGGCAGATTCAAAATGGCGGAATCGTCCATCGCCGAGCCTAAAGCTAGTTTTGAGGATATATGCTCTCTAATAAATCGCCGCATTGCCTTCCCACCTTCACCGTGGGCCAAGACAACCTTTTCAGAGAACGGGGGCGGTACCGGACAATGCCATGTTTTCACATTACTCTCCGAAGTGTTGAAAGAGGCAAAGTTGCTGAACTCACCAACCAACAAACAGCTGTTTCAATTTCCCTTCGAGGGTGGGTTTGAATCAGTTTCTTTTTGTTTGTGGTGCGTAGCGATAATAGGCTGAGCAAGCACCTTCGTTGGACACCATAGGTGCACCCAGCGGCTGATCTGGAGTGCAGCCGCGACCAAAATGTTCGCACTCGTGCGGTTTAATGCGTCCAGCCATAACGTCGCCGCTTCGACAGGTCTCTTGATGAACGATTGGTATTTGAAGGATTGTTCCAAATCGTTTTTCGGCGTCCATTTCGGCAAACCGTTCTCGTAATGCTAATCCTCCTCCTCGAATCGTCCCAAATCCTCGCCACTTCCGATCAACCTGCTTGTAAACTGTCGCCATGACATCTTGGGCGAATCGATTGCCTTGGGATGAGACGCTCCGTGAGTAACAATTGACAACTTGTGGATTATTGGATTCCAGCAATTCAACCGCACATCGGATCCCCGCCAGTAAATCAAGTGGCTCAAAACCTGTGACGATGACCGGTAGACCCGACTCCGACACCAAAGCTCGATAGATGTCATGGCCGGATACAGCACAAACATGCCCCGCGGCCAAGAATGCATTCAATTCACAGTTTGGATCGCCAACCAGGACTTGCATTACAGGCAAGACGCAAACGTGAGCAACCAGCAACGAGAAATTTCTTAGCCGCAATTGTTCTGCTTGCAAAGCAGCCAAGGCAGTAGCCGGTACGGTGGTCTCGAAACCGACAGCTAAGAATACGATTTGCTTTTTGGGGTTTTGAGTGGCCAATTCGACAGCATCAAGAGGCGAATAAACAATTTGAATTTGGCCGCCTCGTGTACGTGCGTCGGCCAGAGAACCTGGACAGACAGAGCTGGTCAGGGGCGGATTTGCCTGCGAAACCTCCGATGCAGAAAATCCTGGTACGCGAAGCATGTCACCAAAGGTTGCGATGATCACGTTGGGAAGAAGTGCTAGGTGTTTGGCATATTCGATAGTCTCGGGCGCCGTAACACACACTGGACATCCCGGGCCATGTATGAGTTCAACGCAATTTTCAAGTGTAGATTCTATGCCGTATTTGAGCAGGCTATGTGTTTGTCCTCCGCATACATCCATGATTTTCCAACGGCGGGTTGCTCGTTCCTGAATGTCATCTATTAGCCTTCGAGCCAATTGCGGATCCCGAAATTCATCCAAATATTTCAAGACTTTGGCTCCACATCGGACGGTTCCAAGCTAGTTGCTGTTCCTAGTCTTGTAAATTCCTCGAGAGAGCGATTGGCAGCATCCTCATTCACTTGGCAGATGGCGATACCAGCGTGAATAATCACATACTGCCCAACCTCGACTTGCGGAGTACAGGTCATGTTGCATTCTTTACGCACACCACCAAATTCGATAATCGCCCGCTCGAACAACGGACTTCGATCGAGCCATTCCACAACGCGCCCTGGAACTCCTAGGCACATAATAATTAGGTCCTTTGCTACATATTTCTCGTTAACAAATTTTTCGCAACAAAAGTAGAGGCCTAACCATCCCTCATCTTCGCCCCAGTGCGCGTCGCGGACCTCGGAAGGGAGAATGCATGACTTGTCCTGTCAAGTGCCAATCAATTGCGAGTGAATTCATATTTCTAATACAAACTGGTTCTGTTGTCACGGACGTCAAAAGTCCATATTCGTAACTTCGTCTCAAAACTCATGCGAGAAGTTTTGCAGTGCTTATTATTCTTTCTTGTCCGATCGCGAATTTGCTTTTGCAAGTATGGCAAGCTGTCCTGCCGCTAGACCGCCGTCATTTGCCGGAATACGTCCAGAAAAGAGTACTCGCCTGTATGTTAACTCTGCTAAACCTCTAACAAGATCAACTAAGAATCGGTTCTGAAAGACTCCGCCGCTCAGAACAATTGGAACGCCTGTAAACTGCATAGACAATCTTCCGATGCAATTCGCAATGGCTCGATGAAATCTGGTGGCGAGACATCCAAGAGACACTTTATTTCGATCTAGCAAATCAAAAACCAAAGCTCGGACCACAGGACGCCAGTCGAGCTCGATGACTGCCGCCTCAGTTAAGTCAAAATGATAGGCGGTGCTGCATTCTGTGTCACACAGAGACTCAAGATACATGGCTGGCCCGCCGTCGTAGTCGAAATCTTGCTCAGGAGCGATCAAAAAGGAAATCGCGTCAAACAGTCGTCCCATGCTGGTTGTCGTAAATGCCCATGGCGTGGATTCCAACCGACAATACTGAATGTGTTTGGATACATCAAGCCTCAGATTTTTGGCAATTTCCACGGACTGGGTACCATAAGCTTCCTTCAGCAATGATGAAACCACACGAAACGGTTCACGAATCGCTGAATCACCTCCCAGCAAATTGAATGGTCGCAGGTGGGCTACCCGCTGGAAACCTTCGAGAGATGCCAATAGTACTTCACCGCCCCAAATGTGATTTCTCTCACCTAGGCCAGTTCCATCAAATGCAAAACCCAGTACTTTTTCGTCACGCAATCCGTGTTCTGACATTACAGCCGCGACGTGGGCGTGATGATGTTGAATAAGACGCAATCGATTGCCAAGCATTTGCTCGCCGAACTGCCGATGGCACCATGCTGAAGAAAAATAATCGGGATGCATATCACATGCATAACTATCTGGCGAAATATTTATCAACTGGCTCAACTTGCGTAGATGGTCTTGGAATCGATCTTGGGATGCCAAAGAATTCAGTTCTCCCAGGTGCGGTCCTAAAAGGCTCAACGTACCATTCGATATTGCGATTGCGTTTTTCTGCTGTCCGCCGACTGCTAGACATCCACCTGCCTGGATATCAAGAACTATAGGAGCGACGCCTCTCGCTGCTCGTATTGGATTGACTTGCCCTGCGAAACAGTGAACAACGCTATCATCTACTGGATTTAGAATGAGGCGATTGTGATGTACAAAGCTATCGACAAAGGATCCAAGCTGCTCGAGTTCGCCTTTTGAGTGTGCGATAGGATCACCTTCTAGATTGGCACTCGTGACAACCAGCGGTACTTGCACGTATTGGAAAATCAAGTGATATAGCGCCGAAGTAGGCAACATGATCCCCAGGTCCCGTAAGTTGGGATTTATTTCATCTGGCAAGCAGTTTTGAGCTCGCGCTTGGACGATTACGATTGGCCCACTAGGGTCACATAACGCTTGGCGTTCTTCGTTTCGGATGATGCCGATTGAGTCAGCCATCTCCAAATTGGCCACCATAATTGCCAACGGTTTCCGTCGGCGGTGCTTGCCAACCCTTATTCGTTGTATCACTTTCGTATTGGTTGCGTCTCCGACTAGTTGATAACCGCCCAAGCCTTTGATAGCGACAATCCTGCCTTGAAGAATATCCTCAGCTGCACGGCAAAGGACATCCCAATCGTTCGACGGATTAGTTCCAATCTTCAAATCGTCAGCCGTGAGCATATTCAGGCTGTTAGCGTACGTTAAGCGTGGACCGCAGTGCCAGCAACAATTGGTTTGAGAGTGAAATCGTCTGTCCTGCGGGCAAGCATACTCTGCTGTGCAAGTTGAACACATTTCGAATTGTGCCATGCTTGTACGTTCTCGATCGTAAGGAGTGGCCGACATAATGGAATATCGTGGCCCACACCTCGAGCAACCGATAAGTGCATATCCGTAGCGTCTATTCCTCGGATTGAGTGCCTCAGATATGCAAAGTCGACAAGTGACTCGATCGAGTGGAATTGGAAAGCAAGGCATAGAACTGACGTCACTCGCAACGATTTTAAAGTCGGATGCGAGTTCCGTAACGAGGGATTCGGTCACTGCAATTGAACTGGATCCTCCAACTAGGCTGCGCACTTCATTACAGAATTGAAGAAGCGATTGAGGTAGGCCTTGAGCTTCGATCTCGATGCCGGAATTGCAATTCCGAATCCAGCCGCCGACTCCCAGCTCTCTGGCTAGATTCGCTACCTCAGGTCGTATACCGTATCCCTGAACATTACCCAAAACGGTCAAGCGTTGCGCGATTCGATCTGTAACCGAAGTCGCTTTCATTGTCCTGCCTGTAATTTGAATTCGTGGTGATTTTGGACACTTCTCGCTGATCGAAGTTGGTTCTATCACTTCCGCCGGGAACAATTTGCGAGTAACGCGAGCGGTTAGAGGGGCAGTGCCCTCCCCTCCACTGGAGCTCCGTCCCTACCTACCAAAAGTCATCTCGCAAACGATGTAACTTTCGGTGGGACAGCGAGCTGCGTTGGGCAATTCCCGCGTTCAGCGAAGAGTGTCTGATTCTGCAGCATTTGCTCTCGCTGTTTGGTCAGCCAGTCGCACCAAATAGATATGCCAAACTGTGATAGACTGCATACTTCAATGGTTTCCAGGCTTCCCTGGATTCGGCGGGCATCTTGGACCAGGTTGTCTACCGAAAACGGAACATAGTTCAGTAAGTCAGTCTTCGTTACAACGAGCAATTGGCTGGTACGAAACATTTTTGGGTATTTTCCAGGTTTGTCATCACCTTCGGTCGTACTTACCAAAACCACCCGCACATGTTCACCCAAATCGTGCGAGGCGGGACAAACTAGATTTCCAACATTCTCGATAAACAGATACTGGTAGGGCAGTTGCGGCAGTTCAGCCAGTCCCCTGGCGACCAACTCAAGTTCCAAATGGCACGCGCCACCAGTTGTCAATTGTCGCACGGGAAAAAAAGGGGCCAGACGATCCGCGTCTCGATGGGTAGCGAGATCGCCCACCAAGACCGCACACTGGTGAGAGGCTCCCCAGTGTTTCGCCGTTGCTTCCAATAAACTCGTTTTTCCTGCACCTGGAGAGGATACTAGATTGACAACGAATGTGCCCTGGTTAGCCATAGACGTGCGAAACTCGCAGGCCGCACGCTTCTTGGCTTCGGCAAGATCCGTATGAACTTCAATATGCTGAATGGTGGACTGAGACATAGTTTCATTTTCGAGTAGTCATTTAGAAGTCAACTCTACAATCTATTATCCAATTCGATGTCGATGGTTTGCAAGTGGAAATCTTCTCCGGCCAGCACTTGGTTATTTGTTGACCTACATGTTGGGCACAGGAACTCGAAGTCCTCAACCTTGAATTCAAAACCACATTCTATACATCTGGCCAAGATGGGCTGCCGTCGAATTTCTAATTCAGCCTGATCGGTCGTGACCCCAGAGTGGTCAGTGCTTCCACGCATTTCGTTGAATGCTAAGCTTACAAGTTCGGGCTCAACTCCACTGAGCTCACCGCAAGCTACGACTACTTTTCGAACGCGGATTTCGCTGCAATTTCCTTGTGCAAGCGAATTCTTTAGGGCGGCTTCAATAATCTGGTGCAACAGCAACCGAACTAGCGAGCGTTCGTGCATGGATCGTGACTTCGAATCAAAAAGCTTGCTATAAGGGCAGCGCAAGTCCGCGCCAACTCAGTTGTTTCTGTCGAAATACTTGCCTCTTGCGGTGTGAGGCAAGTGGATTGAATCCCAATTGTCCACAGCAACAATTCTGCCGGAAATTGTCCCAACTCATTGGCGAGTCGCAAAACAGTCAGGATGTCTAGGCTGTGCGTAGAAGCACAATTGTGAAGAATGAGTTTCGAAGTAGAAATTGGGTCTCCTGTTCGGTTGCCCAGTTGGCTAGTCGGAAAATACTCGATTAACTGCAGTTCCGAATTCAGTATAGAAACTTGAAAGCAGTTTACTCCAGGTGGATTCAGAACAGCATCCACCACATGGATTCGATTTGTCGGGGAAAGCCAATCCAAGATCTCATGCGGTACTGCTGCTTTGCGAGTTTGCAGTGAGAATCGTTTTTTGGATTGGCTTAAAAGTTCGCTGCTAAATTGATTTTGCTGACGAGTTGTAAGCTCCATCTGTGAGCTGGAAAGGAACTCTGCTAAGCAATCAATTACGTTCCAACCGACTGCGTCATCGCCATGAGGGCTTCCAATTCCAACGACCAACTCGTCATGCTGATCTTCGTCGCTTTGCGAAGTCTGATATTTCACAAAATCAATGACCTCTGAAGAGAATCTCTACCTGAGATTTCTCAAAAAAAATGTTTTCAATTACACCCAACATCCATTAGAGCTTCAATCGCTCGATTAGGTAATCTTTAACCGAGGAATGCTCAACTCCCTCATCTCCTGGATAATAAAGTTCGCATATTGTGCCTAATTCGTGGCAGTGCTTTTGGAGCATCACACCAAAATTTGCTGTGTGAGTAGGGTCCTTTTGCTCCTCTCCCAATGCCGGGGGTGCCGAATAATAGAGATAGACTGGCGGATCGTCTGCCGATACCAGTGCGTAGGGTGAATATTCTGCAATCCATTGGGAAATCGAGTCTCGAGAATCATGAAACTTGGTGAATTGTGCATCTCGATCTTTGGGGTCAGCCATAAAACCAAAGGCATGTCCACCGTATCGACTATTGGGAGTCCAGGTTCGCATCTGAACTGGGTCTAATGTGGTTTGAGCGCCTGTTACTCCTGCACACAGCAAACGCGTCGACTCACGCGCGACGGGGTCGGAACTGCTCGGATCAGCGAGATCAGGATGGAAAGCCAGCCAAAGACTGGTACACGCTCCGGCTGAACCACCACTGGCAGCAATCCTAGACTTATCAATATTCCAAGCATCGGCCTGGCTCCGAAGAAACTGAAGAGCCCGCGCGGCATCGTGCAAGGGACCTCTTACCGGCGGCACTTCGCCATCTTCGGTAGCCTCCGGAATAAACCGATATTCGATAGAAGCAACAGAAATTCCAGCCGACAAAAAGTCACTGAGAATTCCTGTTAATCCATTTAGCCTCCCTCCATTCATCCACCCGCCTCCATGAACAAAAAAGAGCACCGGAGTCGGTTGTTCCGATTCTGCCTTCCAAAAATGTATCAATTGTTTTGGATGTGGCCCATAGCTAACGTTGTAATAAGTTGGGTTGGGAATGGGCGCGGTGGCCAATGCTCGTCTAGCCTCTGCTTTGCTAATCGGTTTAACATAGATATTTCGCCAACGAATTTCACCTCCATGCGTCTGCAACATGAAGGGGCCGGATTCTGGAAGCTTCTGCGAGCGGTCCCAGTAATTTTCCATCATCGAGCCATCCACAACGACTTTATTGTTTAGCGTTACCCAAACGCGATTTCCAATATGTCGGATTACAAACTGGTTCCACTCACCAAACGGGCGATCAGCAATCATAATTGGATCCCGCCCAAGTGTTTTGGGAGTATTATTGAAAAGCCCACCAGAACCGAGGTCCGGATGCCGATCTGGGCGTTTGGGGTCGAATGTCTGCCCACGGTCCCAGATTTGCACTTGAGGAACGCCTCGCAAGTAAATCCCGCTATCTGCTCCAGGAACCGTTTTATATTCGATATGCAGTTCATAATCCTGGAACTCAGCGTCGGTAGTAGCATAAGGTCCAGTGCCATCGTTCACGAGCTCGCCGTTTTCAACGCGCCAATGCGTCGAAAACTCATCTCTCATTCGTTGTAAGGTCGTCTCACGCTTGTCACCCTCTAGTTTTGCTACCGAATGAGGATTGAGCCCATGCCAACCGGCCAAATCCTGTCCGTTGAAGATGGCAACAAAACCAGCAGGTGGGTTGGGAGGTGCGCCCACCAGAGCCTGCGAAAAAGCGAGCACAAATGTAAGTACCCAGCCGACCAAAGCGCGATAGGACTTCATATGATTTTCCTCATACAGAACGGTTCTCTAATTGGAGCAAGTTTATCAAGTGCGAATCTTCGAAACCTGATTATGACTTATACTGTAGACAAGAATCTCTAGTTCTTCGCAGAAAAGATCATTCGCTCAAGTGCGGTCAAGGCTACCCGCCAAGCGGGGCGAGACGCTTGATAGGTTTCCCACCAAGTGTTAAGTGTCATTGCCAATACTTGAGCGTCGGTTATCGGAGATTCCTGATGTTCGCTTAGCACCCAAAGCCGAACGGCCTCGGTCAGCAGTTTCTCGTCAACCGCACACAAGCCTAATTCCTCAGCGGCTCGCAATGTTGCTGGTAAAGTCGAAAGTCCCGCAATTAGCGGCAAACGATAACCGTGGATTAGTTCGCTGAAAACCGGGCGCTCAAAATCGAGTTGAGCTACTAAGTGCGCTAGCCGCAAATACTCCGGCAGTACAGGTTGAACGTTTGCCAAGATTCCTTCTAGGTACGCGCGATTAGATCTCAAAGTAGCATAGCCTGCCCCTCCGACGATGGGCTGCAACACAAAGACCTGTGCAGACTCGACAATCAATTCACTTTCCGTTTGTCGCCCAATACTGTGCATCAAACCTGGTCCGTATGACATCCAAAGTTGTTCGAGTAGCTGACTACGTAGCCTAATTTCTTCGGAAAACTTGGGAAACTGTCCAGCAAACGACAGCTCCAGATTGGCGATAAGCCCACTGACAAGTGGTAATAGCCCTGGACGGCTCTGTTCCAAAACACCGCATCGCCTAAGAAGCAGCTTGGCAAATTCTCCCCGACTGAGCCCCTCTCCAGCGCACGTCAGCATTTCTGACCAAAATTGCCAAGCTTGCGTGTGGAACGCTGTGGGAAGTTGATTGAGTTCGACACAACTCTGTCTAAAATCCTCAGATAACTGACAAGTCAGTTGCCGACCACCGGCTATACAGTAGGCCACATGTATCGCACTTACCAAGGGAGAACTTCGCCACCTAATTTCCATCATCTGGCTCCTACCAGTTTGTAACCAATCCTTCACTTACCTAGGTCAAATTGAGCATCGGGCTAACACCAAAGCGCGTACCGGCGCGGGATACCCTTCGATGGTTTTGGAAAGATCCTTTTCATCCAGAAAATGAATTAAGGATTCAAACTTCATCCACTCTGTGGGGCGCTGCTCGTCTAAATTTGTATTCGAAACATTCAATAAAGTAATGTCATAGAAACCCGTTCGGCGCAGCCACAATTCTAACATTTCAATACTGGGTATGAACCAAACGTTTCGCATCTTGGCATACCGATTTTCGGGGACCAACACGGATTGGGTTGGATCTTCGATTATTAGAGTTTCGAGAATAAGCTGCCCTTGTGGTTTCAATACTGATCGAAGCTTTTGCAAGTGGTCGATTGGGCTCGTGCGATGGTAAAGGACTCCCATCGAGAATACGACGTCCCAAATTCGCCCGAAAGGCAGTTCATGATCCGCCAGTGGCACTACGTGATGCGGCGCTAAAGGAGCATATTTTTTGGCTGCCGCAAACTGTGCACAATAGAGGAGAAATGGCTCGCATCCCAATACCCTATCGGCCCCTGCGGCCAACATGCGCCAGCCGTAGTAGCCATTGCCGCAACCTACATCCAAGACACGTTTATTATTTAGATCAATTGCGTCCTTTATTCGATCCCATTTCCAATCGGATCGCCATTCGCTATCGATGGTCTGACCAAAAAATCGAAACGGTCCTTTACGCCATGGATGGAACGCCATTAGACCGTGACGTAAGGCCGGGATTTGGTCCGGCGGTAGGCTGCCCTTAATTTCTACCGCTGCATTGGTACCATCAACTTGGCCATCTGAAACATGTGGCAAATCTAACCAGGCCTGCCGCCACTGCTGCATAGTTCCGTGATGTTCATCTTGAAGTCGAAGATTACACAACCGCTTCAACTCCTTGCACCAAGCGTTCAGGCCCTGGGCTGATAACCATTCGAATAGATCAGCAAATTCAAACATCTATTCAATATTTTCTAGTGTCTTTACTGCCAAGATCGATGCAAAATTAAAGCATTGAAACCAGGGCACAATTAGTGGAAAGCCCACTTCCTCTAATCTGCTCGTGTGCGAATTCAATGTTTCCGGAATCAATCGATTTTCAATGGCAGTTCGTTTTTGGGAAATTTCCAGATCACTGTAGCCATGGGCACGCTTAAAGTCGTGGTGAAGATCGGTGAGCAAAGCCTGTTGTTCAGCTTCTTTGGCGCAGATCTTTTCTGACAAGAGCAATCCTCCTTGAGGTAACAGGCCATCGTAAATGCGACGCAGTAGTACTTGCCGATCTTCGGCAGGTACGAATTGTAGTGTGAAATTCAGCACGACAAAGGATGCTCTTTCGACGGGAAAGTCTCGGATGTCAGCTTCGTGTACTTCAATTCGACAACCTTCCGATGTGGAGCCTCCTAGCGTCTCTTTCAAGCGAGCCACCATGGCAGGGGAGCTGTCGACAGCAATGAGTTCGCAACTGGTTGGCGCTTGGCCACGTAGCAATAGTGTCGCTGCCCCCAAAGAACACCCCAAGTCGTAGACTCTAGATTGGGGTTGGATAAATCGTCTTCCTAATTGCTCGATCATCGACAAAATGGAAGCGTAGCCGGGCACGGAACGAGCGATCATATCTGGAAAAACACGAACAACCTCTTCATCAAATGCAAAGTCGCCAACTTTGTTACGCGGCAAAGCGTAGATGTTATCTCGATTCATTCCAGTACTATGACCTCCATTTTGCAGCATTTGATCTTGTTGCAACTAATTCGCTCTGCTTAAACATAGAGTCTCTTACTGCCACACAAGTCTGTTAATCCTCCAAATGGCCAACTCAGGGCCAAGCATTTTTTCAAACTAAACAGGCTTGGCCCTCCTCTCGCTATCGATCGACTCTTCTAACCTTCCTCGCGTTGCTCGGCAGGGTAGGGTAAGATTTCTACCGAGAAAATACACTAAATAGCCGGGTGCAAAAAAGATCTTTGAGCCGAAGGCCTTAAGGCCTCGCGTGGAACTCGCGACGCCGCCCGGTCACGCGTCATGTCTCACATCCAATACCCATTCGGTGATAATCCGAGTTCGTAGTCGCGCGCGGTCTTTTTGTACTAAACTGTACGGCCTAAGTCGGTAACTCAAGTTTATAGCGCATGGAATAAGGAAGTTTCGCACTCTTCAATCGGTGAAGATGAAGCCCCTGGCTATTTACCGAAACGAAGATCATCATCACAGTGGGACGATTTCCAACTCGTGCTCAATAGGTTGCATAGCTGACTGGATAGCAGCCGCCAGAGGAGTTCGTTTGGCCTCCGTATCACGAACTACTTTTTCGATGTCTTTTCGAGCCTCGGGACCATGAAATTCTCTCTTGATTTGCTCCGTTTCATAGGCTTGCTTGGCATATACAGCTTCATCAACCCTGTTAAAAGCCTCGCTAAATGGATTCTGATGGAAGCGTTCTGCCAGGTTGATTCCGGCTGCCAACTCTTCCTTAGAAAAGGTGAGCGACGTGTTGCCCCATCGGATTTTGGCTTGCTGGCTAACCAGATTAGTAATTCTCAACGTCAATCGATTGAGGTGATCGTTAAAAGGTACTAGTTGCATTCCGCTGCGCAAGGACGAATCTTTATCATCAGGTCCCACGGCACAGAACGGATATTTGTTGCTCTTAATTCGAAGAGTTTGACCATCAAAGTCTTGAACCTCGTGCCCGTGTTGGGCAGTTGCCGTTTTGGCCTGTAGGTCGACTTCGAATTCCCCTAAGTTTCCATCAATGCCCATTGCTCTCAACATGGCATAGGCCATGATTAGCTGTCCAGCCCACCCGGGATGAATTCCGTCTTTACCTGCCACTTCGTACTTCTCGGCATCCGTCGAAAATCTCTGGTCTCCAAAAACTTGCGCCTGATACATCGGCCAGAAAATGTCTGCAAAAGCACAATGTTCATTCTTTGCAACTTCAATGGCAATATCACGCAACGCACACAGATTCAAATTGTGTTCGTCCAAGTCACCACTACGCGACTTCACCCAAGTTGCCAATCTCCCGGACGCACCGGGTGATCCCAGCACGACCCTTACATCCGCAGATTGGAACTTACGTACAATGGCAGTGTAGTGGTCCCGGTACCAATTTCCATTGGTGATATCGAACGGTCGATACCTCGCATCGTTCATGCCATAACAGAGGGTTGCGATTGTCGGTTCAAACCGCAGGCAATCGTTGTCCATCCGCCGCAGAAATCCATCCGTCTTTTCACCACTCCAACCGTACTGTCGACAGGTTATTTGCAGCTCCGGATAGCAGACAGTAAGGTAGGTCTCCATAATCCGAGAGTACATCTTCTGTTCGGTAATGGAATCACCACAGATCGCTAACTTATCACCGGATCGCAACAACAGTGCACCGACGGATGGTGCTTTAGCTGGATTGAACTTCTCGAATGCTGGATCCTCCGGCTTCGTTTCGTATTCATACGGTCCCAGCGAAATTTCAGTTGGCGGATTCTGTGCTACACAGACTTGTTCAGATCCCAGTACGAAACTAAGTAGGACCAATTGCCACCAGCCGGAGCTAACCCGATTTCTCGATGTAGTGATAGGCATGTTTTTTTCCAATGTTTGCCAAGCATACTATCCCGATCCACGATGCGTAGTGTTTTGCCACGCACGGCCAAACATTGTAGTCGAATACTATCGATTGGGGGAATCGGTTTTTCAGACTCAGGCAACAAAGATACGAAGTCGCTCTTATCACCTCTGATAAGAGCGTCACTCGTTTAGGGAGGAAGTCGATGCCTATACAACGTCTTTCCTTAAGGCTCAGCGCGACAAAATGAATCGTTAGCTCAAATTGACCACCGTGTAAGCGATAAGGGCCGACAGGATCAGACTCGCGAGCATGGTCCATGCCTGCACGCTGCCAATCGACTTGCGATACGCGAATGTAAATCCAATGATCGCTAGCGTCGCCATCCCGAACATAGCGTAAGCGTTCCCCCAGGCGGTTCCAAACACAAGAATCAGAATGCTTACGGTGAGGACCAATTGGTCGCGATTTGCGGAGTTTTTGTCACTACTTGTCATCGTTCTTCACTTGTGGACTAAGAAGTTGAACCAATGCTACTGGTACACCAGACTTCTCTGCAGCTTTTATTTCATCCAGATTGTGGTTCTCGGATGTCGTTGAAATGATGTGGAACAACTCATCGCTCGCGCCAAGGTCCCGATATAGATAAACGGCCTTTCTAATCTCAACTCCGTTAGTAGCTTGTTCGATATCCTCCGATGTAACCGATAAGGGTATGGCATTGTATAAAAGTGTTTCCAATGCTTCGTGGGCGGCAGCTTGCATTGCGTTTCCGTTCAAATCTGGAATCGTAAGATTTAGTCTAAGGCTCACATTCTTGTTGTGCGGCAGTTCTTGGAGACTTAACTTGGCCGAGGCGTTGCTGTGTAGTGTAATGAGTGCTTCATTTCGAGAAACATTGACTCCCCCAGGACCACTTAACCAATGAAGATTTCCTAGATTAGAGGTGTCAAGCGTTAGTTGAACTGTTTCAATCTTTGCATGCTTCACCTGTTGAGGAGTCTCGAGACCAGCCACCGCTTGACGATAGAGCCGTAGCAACGACTCAAGACGCTGGATTTCAAGAACGAGCGTATTCCATTCCGCTTGGTTAGAAGCCAATTCGGAAGGGTGCAAGTACCCTTTGTTGACTAGCTTTTTCTGAGCTTCCATTTTCGTTGTTGAAGCTGCTTTACGCTCTAAAGCCGACTGGATTGCATTTTCCAACAAGCTTACTTGCTCGGCGTGCTCGGCCCAGATATTGCGAAGAGTCTGCTCGTTGGTAGATAACGATTCCAAAACCTGAGCAATTTGTTCTCTAAACTGCGCTGCACTTGAGGGGTTATTGGCAATTCTGTTTTCAAGGTTTTTTAGCGTTGAGCGAAATCCGTGACATTGCGAATCCTGATGAATTATTGCTTCGCGGATTTCAGCCGGCGATTTGTCAATAATCAGTAACGCCTCTGCATTTGATTGACTCGGGATATAAGATACCCTCGGTTCAGGCATGGATCTCATGCTTGGCAAAGACCCATTCGTTACATCGACTGTGTTTGCCCCCTCATTAGGTTGAGCCTCGGGAGCTGGAATTTCGGCTGTTGGGAGATCATCCCATTTCAAGTTCGGGTCTAGCAATTCTGCAACTCGACGCTCAACGATCTGAGAAGCAACTTTTTCTCGCAATTGGATTGAATGCTGAATACCCTCAAGCCGACGTGCAAATTCGGTCAGTTCCGCTTGTTGCCAGCGCTGACGTGTTGCAAAGGACCGTTCAACACTCTGTCGCAACTCCGTCTTTATCCGCTCGGACTCAGCTGGTTGCAAATTTACTTGCTTATGTGCTGCTGCGAGTTCGCGGCACTTTTTTTCGTTTTGCAAGTAACTAGCTCGCAATTCGCTGGTGGATTGATCAACTAGACCCATATATAAGCTGAACAGCTGCCGATCAACTGCGGGTTTATCACCAAATCCTGGAAGATTTTCAAGATTCGTATCGTAGGCAACCGGTGCATTTTCGAAATGAATGGAGCTATTATTCGTATCGGTCTGACGCGCAGGCAAGGCGTCTAGGCGAACAATCAATGCCTCGATTTCAACACCGTTTCCTTGAGAGCCAAAACGTACGATAAGAGAATTAGTTCGAGAATCCACCGTCAAAGCCGCGTAGCTCGCGGCCTTGGATTGCCCCGGACGATCATACAGCTCTTCAACAATCCGTGCTGCATCTGAGGCCGCAATATTCTGAAGTGGATAGATCTTAATATTCTCTTTGGTAACGTCTTCCTGTGTTAGATCAGGCCCTCTAGATGCTGCGGCTACTTCCATTTCAGCGTTTTCCCCTGAAGGGCTGGAATGGCTTGAAGGGCGATCCAGTTGGGCAATGAGAGGAAACAGCCGATAGACATCTTGCCGGCTTCCCTGAAGCACGATTGCTCCGACGCGGTCATCGGCTGTAGCTTGAATATCTTGACTCCCATAATCGATTACCTCCAGAACCTGGGATGGCTGGACGTGTTTCGTGTTATAGCGGCTCAGTATTGGCTGGTTGGCAAATGAACTTCGTGCATTAAGCAAGTCGCCCGCTTCCAGTATTAAGTCGGAGATTTCGATTTCAAGTGCGCGGGCCTCATCGTAGAGTCCGAGCTTCTGCAGATGGTTTGCCTGCAATTCCGCAACGGACAGAATATCTCGAAAGCTTCGTTCACGTTCGTATCCAACAATCTCTGTGCGTTGTTCAGCATTAATGTTAGCTAATTCTTTCTTACTAATTGCCAAATCACTTTCCAAAGCCCGGACTCTGGACCGATCTTGCGCATCTCGTGCCTCCGCAAGTTGGGTAGGAACCGTCGAAGCTTGTTGCAGATTCTTAATCTGATCTTGTACGAGTTCGTAGAGTCGACGATAGTGAGTTGCCAGCGACTGTCGATCTTCCTGTATTTCGCGAAGCTGCAGTAGACGGCGTTGCTGTTCAAGTGGCAGCTGCCCTTGCGATTCTCTGGATGTTAGGACTTGAAGTTCTTCTGATTCAAGCTCGCTATTCGTCAACGTCGACGAGACAATGGTTAGATACCCTTCAGCGAATTCTCGAATCTTGCGAATATCGTTAACTCTAGCAATTTCTAATGCCCGTTCAAAGGCATCGTTTGTTTGTGATTGTAGTTGCTCAACTAGCGATTTGCCGGGTGTCTTAGGTTCACGACTTACCCCTTCAACTGAGCCAACCTTAAGATCTTGACTTGCCTCAGTAATGGTCCCGTCGGAGGAATCCGTTTGAGCAAACAAGTGATTGGATACCGTCGAAATGCATAGCATCAGGCTTAAATGAACTACGAAAGAATTGATTGATATTTGCACCCCATCATTCCTTATTCTGTGTGGTTAAATCGTCCCACAACCGTCCAGCTCGAGCTTCAAATGGTATGACGTCGATTAGATACGAATCTAGCTCAGCGTCGAGGCTGCCCCAATCGGTTTCTGTAGCCACATTGGATAACGCAGCCTCGCTCGGTCTGGCATTGTTTTCTAATTGGACCAATGCACTACTGTTTGTTGTTAGAGAATCCAAGTCTTGATTCTCTGTTCCTGATATGGTCTCACTAGATTTTGTTGAAGACGAATTTGTTTGAGCAGAATTCAATGGAGAAACGAGATTGAGCAACCCATTGATCCCCAATGCCAAAAACATCGCTGTTAGCGTAGCGCAAACGAGAACGAAGGCTAAAGTTGAATGTGCCCAGATTTTACTGCCAGTAAGTAGTTTGAGAAATTTAGACCACAGGTGTAGCGATGTGTTACTCTCGCGAGAGAACTCCCAACACTGTTTGGGCAAACGTGCCATGGTAGGTTGTTGTACGTATGCCAGGCACTGTTCAAGCAAGACGGCAAGTTCCTCAGCAGATTGAAACCTATGTGCAGGCGATTTGGCCAATAGCTTGCCAACTATCCGGTCCAACCACTTTGGAACATTGGGGTTGATCTCGATCATGGGTCGAGGTTCATTGTCGGTTATCCGACGCAATACTCCATAATTTGTATCTGCTCGAAATGGGGGACGTCCGGTTCCCATGGCATAGATGACACTACCGAGACTAAAGAGATCGCTTCTTGCATCCACATTGTCACCCCGAGCCTGTTCGGGAGACATATATTGGGGTGTCCCCGGATGATATCCTGTGTGCGTTAGGCTCGCATCATCACTTGCGCGGGCTAATCCAAAGTCGGTTAGCAACGCCCGCTCCACACCGTTTTCAAGCAAGATATTCGAGGGCTTTACATCGCGATGTACCAGACCTTGGGCATGTGCGGCGGCTAGACCGGCTGCTGTCTGCATTGCCAGTCGCAGAATTTCACAGAGCTCCAAGGGACCTACTCGGTCTATGCGTTGCTGCAACGACTCTCCAGGAATGTAAGGCATCACCAAAAACGGTGATACTCCTTCGGATTCTACATTATGAATTGCAACTACATGCTCATGTACAACTGCCGCTGCAGCTCGGGCCTCTCGAGCAAAGCGAGCTCGGGCCGCCCCACTGCCAGACAAATACGGCGATAGCACTTTTATTGCTACCGGACGATTTAGTTCCGAATCAAAGGCTTTGAAGACAATTCCCATGCCTCCGCTGCCAAGTAGTCGCTCGACTTCATAACGACCGAGGCGCCCAAGCATTTCAGGATGGGAGGGTGGCGAGAGCAATTGTCTACTCATCGATTCGTTCCAATCCGTGGAAGGGCGGAGCCACCAACAACGACGGTTGTCCGCACCATGGGCAATGGCCTTATCAGATTCCAACGAAAGGAGACTCTCGCGGGCCGCCACCCATTGCTGAGGGGCAGCAGCCAATTCCTCTAAACGAGATCGGCATTGTTGACAGTGGTCAACATGCTCTGCGAAGTTCAATAGGCTAGAGCTGACCTCATCGGACTTCAGTAAACCAATCAAGTTTTCATCGGATAAATGTGCTTGGCTCATGTTCCCATGTTTCACAGATTCTGGCCACATCGTTGGCTGTCCCAGACAAGATTTCAACCTGATTCAAGAAACTATGAAGTATCGCGTTTAGAGCCATCTTGCGCTAATTCAAATTGTCTTACGACGTCGCGTAATCGGCTCATGACTCTACTGCGACATATATATACGTTTCCATTACTCATTCCCAGTTGTTGAGCGACTTCAGAAATCCTCTTATCCTCGACGTGCGATAGGCGGAACGCTTCCCAAGTTTTGTCCGAAACGCATTGCCTAACTTGTTCGGCTGCCCACCGGTAAACCTCTCGCTGGTATTCGTAATCAAATTGACTCGAAAGAATTGCATCCTGAGCCGGGATATTGTGTAGTGGATCAGTTGCCGTCCATCCTCCCACCCCGACCGTTCCTTTGGGCCGCCGCGTCAGAGCGTTTATGGCAATATGGCGAGTAATTGATAGTAGCCACCCGCGGAAACGGCCCCGTTTCGGTTGCTCACACCATCGTTCAATCGAGGAGACTACTGCTGAAAACACATCCTGTGCAACGTCCTCTGCATCGGCAAGCTGCAGCCCTTGTTGTTGGGCCATACGCACGACCAGTGGCCCATAGATCGCCATAACTTCTTCCCATGCAGCTACGTCTGCGGCGTCTTGAAGCCGTAAAATCAAGCTGGCTCGAGTTTCGGGAGGGCTGGGCAACATGGTGGCTCGCAGGCAAACGAAGTAGTCATCAATTCTAAGTCACAGACAACCGACTAATCTTTCACAAGGAATGCGAATTTTGTTGAGAATGGATGTTTTTAGCGTACGGTATGATTGCTTTTGGCCCGAACCAGCTCCTGATATCGCGTCATCAGCAATTCTCATTGAATGAATAACTAGAGCGTCATATCAGGCGGGAAGCCGGGTGGTTGTAGATTTCACCAAGAAAAACAAAGTGGACGACACGTAGGTCTCATGATATAAGAGAATTCCTTCGAAGTTCTGCAAATATTTTGCTCCTTTTTCAGGTTGTCTAAATGCGTACAAAGCGTGGTTGGTTATTTGAGAGTTTAGAGCCTAGAATTGCTCTGGATGCTTCTGGCAATGCATATGGACCTGCCATGCAGTCGTATATCGTTGCCCTCAATGACAATGTGACCAATCCCGCGGCCACCGTCCAGCAGTTGCTGCACGGTTCTGCTGGCAAGTTGGGACATGTTTATTCGAGTGCTGTCAAAGGTTTTTCCGTTGAATTGCCCGATACGGCTGCCAGTGCTCTAGCCCAAAGCCCGTTTGTAAAGCGCGTTGAGCTAGACTTCGAGATGCGCGCATTTGCTCAAACGACACCGACTGGTATTCAGAGAATTGCTGCAGATCAGAATAGCGTCGCTAAGATCGATGGCCTTGATGAACGAGTTGATATAGATGTGGCAGTTATTGATTCCGGAATTGCGGCTCATCCGGATTTGAACATCGCTGGAGGAGCCAATTTTGCAGGTGGGCCGTCCTACAGTGATGGCTATGGTCATGGTACACACGTGGCAGGGACTATCGGCGCGCTGGATAACGGTTTCGGAGTAGTTGGGGTAGCACCCGGCGCTCGACTTTGGTCAGTACGAGTCCTAGGAAATACTGGGACCGGACGACTGTCGAATATTATCGCTGGCGTTGACTGGGTAACCGCAAATGCGAACATGATCGAAGTCGCCAACATGAGCCTAGGTGGCCAAGGAGCTAGTCAGACTTATCGCGAGGCCATTCAGGCCAGTGTTGGAGCGGGCGTCGTTTACGTTGTGGCATCCGGAAACGAGTACCGAGATATTCTTGGAAGTGATTTGGCGTTTGGCACTCGCGATGACACGGTTCCTGCAGCCTATCCTGAAGTCGCTACCATTAGCGCCTATGCAGATACCGATGGAGAGATAGGCGGTTTCGGAGCCATAACATCATTCTCCGATTCGCGACATTACGAAGACGACGAGTACGCCGACTTTGCGAACTACAGCAATAGTAATACGAGTGGTCAATCTTTTTACGATAACAACAATGTTGTAAGCTCTCCAGGATTGGGAATCGATCTCGTGATGCCAGGCGTGGATATCTTGTCCACCCATCTCAATGGAGGTTACGCCCTGGGGTCAGGGACGAGCATGGCTGCTCCACATGCGGCCGGTCTGGCGGCGCTCTATATTGCCAGCCACGGTCGGGCAACTAGTGCTGCGGGCGTCTATGCCATTCGCCAAGCCTTGATTGATCAAGGTAAAGACTGGACCGGTCCAGAGGGGATGGCAATTGCAGGAACGGCCCGTCCCACGTTAGGCGATAGTCCCGACAAGCATTTGGAAAGGCTGGGCTGGGCTGACTTTAGTCCCGCTGAGCCGAATGAAGCTCCGATGGCCGTGGCGGCTCTTTCGCCAACCGGTATTGAGGATGTGGCACTCACGTTTGACGGGTCGGCCTCCTCGGATCCTGAAAACGATGCGCTGACTTTTCACTGGGACTTTGGAGATGGCCAGACGCTGGCAACTTCTTCTCCCGTCGCAAACCACATCTATGCGTATGGAGGCGTGTTCAATGTAACACTGACTGTGAATGATGGCCACGGAAATCAAGACAGCGACGCTGTTTCAACCACGATCGCTGAAGTAAATGATATGCCCGTCGCAAACGCGGGAGGAACATACACTGGCTACCAAAATCAATTGGTCGTCTTCGATGCTTCCGCATCAACCGACTTTGATAACCAAGATGGAACAAATGCCAACAACCAGATTCTGACATATCATTGGGATTTCGGTGATGGTGTTACTTTGTCAACTACGAATTCATCGTCCGAACATGTATATGGAGCTGTAGGTTCCTACCAAGTTTCACTGGTCGTTGATGATGGCTTAGCCCAGTCGTTGCCGAGTTTGGCAACCGCTGAAATCACAGCGGAACCTGTTAGTGATCCGAATGAATTATATGTTTGGGACATTGGTTTTGATTCCAAATCCCGTGGACCCAATACTGATTATCGTGTCATGGTCGAAGTCCACAACGATTCAAATGGAGACGGCAATCCAAGTGCGGATGATTCTCGTGCGGCAAACGTACAAGTTGAGGTCGAATTACGCTCCTTGGCAGGAGCACTAGTGCAAACGTTGACTGGAACAACTAATTCCCAAGGGATCTTCCAGTCTGGATGGATCCGCGGATTATCAAGTGGTCAGTACCGCGCTGAAGTTGTGGGCATGGTGCATGCGACCTTCGTTTGGAATCACCTAATCATTTCGCCTCTAGATGATGATTTCGACAACGACGATCTGCCCGACGACGTTTTTACTGTCGCCTAGAATCTGGTCGTGTCCCTTATAGGATATTCGGTTCACGCTCCAGATCTTGTTGCATTTAGCCAACCATATTATGGGCAATTTGATGCCATCCACATTGATACTTGTGGCGGCTGTACAGTCCGTCACTGGTTGCCAATGATTGATAGCTGATACAGCAATCTAACCTCTCAGAATCCAGTTTCCTCAACAAGAACTCATCTCCCCTCGCCCCGCATCGGGGAGAGGGGTTGGGGGTGAGGGGCAATTCGCATCGGAATTTACATGCGAGCTTGAAGACTGCAAACCAGTGAATCGATGTCCTTGATCACTGAGTCAGCATCCTGGGGCACACGAAATCCAGGAATGCGCAACACGGTAAATCCCAGGTCCTGCAAGTATGTATCTCGACGTGAGTCGTGGATTGACCCAACTGCAGTCAGATGCTCTTTGCCATCGACCTCGATATTGAGTTTCAATCGCACGCACTACATGTTAGCGTTTGGTTTTCCGGAAAGAATAGGCTTCTGCTCCCTAAACACTGCTAGTGTTTTTGTATGCGTGGGGTGCAGTCGGATTGGTATCAGGGAGGTGTTGTGTTTTTGGCTCGGCGGGTGAGGAACAGAATTGGTATTGAGTCAAAGTGGCGTCCGCCGTCAGAGTGGGAGTATCGAAGTTCTCTTGCTCTTTAGGAACGGACGCCATGAAAGATCTTACGACAATTGCTGACGGTTTGGAAGCGCTCGCGCAGGCCCTCGGAAAACTCGACAGCTCATTCGCCAATCATGTCCTAAGCGTTGGCAAAAGAATCCTTGCTTCGGTGAAATCATTTCTAGCCAGCGAAATAACGCCTCGATGCTTTGAGAAATGCGAACGTAGAATCGAACGACTATTTCGTGAGATGGCCCGACTGCTGCTTGAAAGAACAGTCAATCAAATTGAGCCGTCTACCAAACCCAATCCTGTGAAATGGGAAGATCGCGTTTTTCATCCCTACGCGCGACGTGAACGGTCGATGGCGACTCGCGTGGGTACAATTAGGTATTGTCGTTGGCTTTATCAGAATGAGTACAGCTTCTTTGTCCGGGGAATTGCACCCTTGGACAAAAGACTTGGGCTGACGGGAAATCGAGTCAGTCCAGGAGTGGCTCACAAGCTTGGCAGGTTGGCCGCCGACATGCCACAGCAGGTTGTGATCAAAGAGTTGCAAGAACAGTTCGGTATCAACTTGTCGGTCGATTCCTATCCGCGAGTTGTTGAGCACCTTGCGGTCGAGATACGTTATCGCCACGACGAAGCGGCCCTAGAGCAACTGTGCCAGTGGGTTGCACAAGCAGCGAAAACCAAAGGGAAACACAGCGTTTTGCTGCTTGTTGGCCGCGACGGGGTTCATGTGCCGATGCGTGAAAGCTGGAAGGAAGCCGCTTGTGCGACGCTCGCCGTCTATGACAAAAAGCGAAAGCGGCTGGGCACGATCTATCTTGGCCAAATGCCCGAGGAAAAGCAAAAGACGATGACTAAGCGGCTGACAAAGGTCATCACGGGCGTACTCAATCACGATTGCTCAAAGTCACTGAGACTACGCTATGTCACCGATGCCGGTAGTGTGCCTCGGACCTATTTCGAAAATGTACTGCGCAAGTTGAAAGATCCTCGAAGCGGCAAAACACTCAATTGGACTTGGGGAGTTGATTTTTTCCACGCGTGCGAATACCTAAACCAACTAGCCAACAGTTTGTACGGAACTGGAACCAGTAAATCGCAAGCATGGTACAGACAGCAGCGGCACATACTTCGCCATGATCCCGATGGAGTGCGCAAAGTTCTTACCAGCGCTGCCCAGATCAGGCGGCGGCATGCACTTGAAGGAACAGCTGACGACTACGACCAAGCGCGAGGTTATCTTGACCGATTTCGATCGCACATGGATTACGCAGCTCGCCGTAAATCAGGTGACCCCATTGGCAGCGGCGTCACCGAAGCTGGATGCAAAGTCATCTTCAACCAGCGAATGAAGCAGTCCGGCATGCGTTGGAGCAAAGGTGGCGGCCAACACATTGTCGACCTTCGAACTGCCTGCCGCAGCCACCTCTGGAACCGAATCTGGTCCCTCGGACTGGACGACTACACCACACTCCCAGAGACAAACTCCACAAACAACCAACAACTCACACAAAAATCTTCAAAAGCCGCGTAAAAAGCCTCGAACAAATCCGACTGCACCCTCCTTCATTCCCGTGAGTTACATGCGTGGCACCGATTATCGCCGGCTGACTATCCCTGTCAAATATATGCGTCAAATATATGCGTGGCACCTTTTAAGTCGGCAGCACCTTTTGATTTTGGTTAATAACGCCTTGGCACTTACTCAGCAGGTTTGGCAAAGCACGACGTTCCTAACGCAAGTGGGACTGAAACTCCGCCCGTAACGAATAGGGACTTGACGGCATAATCCCGGAGTAATGCCTGAAAAACTGGCTTAAAGTCGGCAATGTCCTTAATCGTTATTGTGTTCTTCCAAGACAGTGTAAAACCGATCGCAACACCGACTGCGTACCCCGCAAGGCCTGAGGCCTGCACAATTGCCAGCGTGAGGTCGCGATCCACATGTACTCCGCTTAGGGCGCCAAGCAGTACGCAGCCAGCGCCAAGTAGTGTGCCTGCATTGGCTCCGACAGCAAACCCCAGACCTCCTGACACTTGGCTAACAAATGCACTGCGCAGAATTCTGAACTCAATTGTAGCAAGTAGACCAAGTGGATCTCTAAAATTCTGTACGGAGTTGGAAAACGAGCGATACATGTTCGTATCGTCACCGCCAAATCGAAGAGGATCTTGCGTTGTGAAACGCCCCGACGTGCTAGACCACCACCTTGCACGAAAGAAATAATCCTGACTAAAGTTGTCGATTTCTCGACCGTGGAGACGAAATCTTCCGATTAGATCTGCATTGTGAGCCCGTCCGAACTGACCAGATAAATCATAGCTTGCGTATGCGGCCAATTGGCCAACTGAGTCCGATATTCCCACGACAGAACTAACTCGATCATGAAGCGTAAAGCTAACACCTGACGCATTGAAATACGCCAACGCGTCATCGATCTCGGCGTTCGCCAAGTAACGAACTGTTGTAGAAGTATCTGACGAATAGTCAGCCCAGACATCTATTCCATCATATGCATAGCGCTGCGTTGTAGAGGGCTGTTCTGCTTCGCCGTCTGAGTCAACAGCGTTGTCCAGCTTTCTGCCAAATGCGTCATACGTGTATTCCACGCTCTGCATCAGAACCGCGCCCGGTGCTGGATTCTGCAGATCGCCGGGGTCGGCGCTCCAATCGTCGACGCGTACGAGTCGATTGTGGTGATCGTACTGCATGGTGCGAGTTTCACCGGTGGTGAGGTGCACGCGTTTGACTTGATTGCCTTCGCCGTCGTACTCGTAGCGATAGACGCTGTCACTGGTGAGCTGATTAGCGACGCCGGTAGTATAAGTGCGTGCCTCATCGCCAAGCGAAGAGGTGATGCGATTGCCGTTGAGATCGTACCTAAAATGCTCGTCGTCTTGGCCAGAGAAAAGTGCGTCGACCAACTGGCCAGTCAAGTCATATCCGTAGTCGATCTCCTGTGCATAATCGCTGTTCTGATGCGAACGGGATTCGTGGAGGACTAAGCTGCCAAAGTCGTAGTCGTAATCGTAACCGGCCAGCAATTCGTCGGTGGCACTCAAGTGATTGAGCAAATCACTGCGTCCGGCAGAATCATAGGTCCGCACGGTGCGCCCCACGAGCTGGCTGGTGTCGAGCCCCGAGTAGCGGCGGACTTCGGACTCGCGGTTGGCGGCGTTGTAGTCAAACTCAACACGTACAGGATCGACATCGGGATCTTCGCCCGTCGGAACCAGTGCGTCGTACCACAGACGCACGTCCAGGCGATTGCGAGCATCGTAGGTGGAGGCAACGGTAACACCTGCATCATCCTGGGTGAGTGTGACATTGCCTTGAGCGTCATAGCCGTAGGTCAGAATGACTCGGGGAACATCGCGCGTACCATCGGGATTGTTGTCCACGCTGGTCATGCGATTGAGGACATCGTAGGTGTACAAGTAATTGCTGTTGGAATCACTGGCGGTCAACATGTTTCCAAGCAGGTCGTAGCCAAAGGCAATCGTCTCTACCAAAGTCCCCGTGTCGGCTGCATACCAACGTTCCTCGGTCAATCGTCCAGCGTGATCATAGTCGAATTCTCGCCGCCGACCGTTCCGATCGATCATCTCGGCTTGATTGCCTTCGTGGTCGTACGCAAACGCGCGGACGTGATCGGCGCCTTGATTGGCTGCCAAATCCGCGCCGCTGGGATTGGCCAACTCGGCAATCGCTTGATCTATGGTCAGCCCTTCGTTGTAGAACGGATCGCGTTCCTCGGCCATTCGTTGTAGTGAGTCGTAAACCCAAGTCGTGATGTTACCGACGGGATCCTGCAGCAGAATGCGATTGCCGTTGGCATCGTAGCGGAACTCGACGACGCCACCTTCCGCATCCGTTTGCCGAATAATGCGATCGGCCGCATCGTACTCATAAACGGTAATGCGGCTCTTGCGATCGGCCACAGGCGTGGCCGGGGATTCCAGCAGGTTGCCTTCGGCATCCAGTGAATCGGGGTGTACAATGATTTCCCAGTCAAGCAAATGGCCCGTATAAAACTTGCGGACGACCGTCTGCGGTTGAGCGGGGTTACCGGGCAATCCTTGACGTTCCTCGATGGGACGCCCACGTTCGTCGAAGTCCGTTTGCTTGATCTCGGCCAGTGTGCCGTCGGGCTCGTAGCTTGCTTGCTCCGTTACTTGGCCGTAGCCATTGTACTCGAACGTCTGATAGGCCCCGTCCGCAAAAGAGACCTTGGCTGGCGATCCGCAGGGGCACGAGGACTGGTATTCGAAACGCGTGGTGTTGCCATTGAAATCGGTGAACGAGGCTCGTCGTCCTTGGTCATCGTAGGTGAATGACGACGAGTCACCCGTCGCGTTTGTAATGCGCGTCAGTAGTCCCTGGTCATCGTATTGAAAAGTCGTCGAGTTGCCTAAACCATTGGTAATGGACTGGACGTTGTTAGTGCGGTCGTAGGTAAAATTCGTGACTACCGGTTGAGCCAGTGGATTGGAGGCTGTCCCCATTTCCGTAATGCTCAGCACGTTTCCGCGGGGATCGTAGGATCGATCTGTAATGAAACCATTGCGATCAACGATGCGTGTTTCCAAGTCGGGGTTGTTGGGGTCGGCGTACTCGCGAATCGTTTCTTGCCCCAGTGGATCAATCTCGCGCAGCACGTTTCCGCGATCGTCGTAGTGCAGAGTTCGCGCGTTGCCCAGTGCGTCTCGCACGATGCCGTAATTGTTGTTGGTCTGAAATTCCTGGCTACTGGTATTCCCCAGAGCGTCGACGATACCGATGTACTTGCCATCGGCATCGTACTGGACCTCGAACACTCGATTGCCCAACGAGTTGAAAGCTTCGTCCAGATAGTGCGGATGATCGGTACGATAGTTGTAGCTGGTTTCCAGGCCGATTTGATCCGTCACCTTGCGCAGGTCACCTGCCGCATCGTAGCTATAAGTGATCGCGTTGCCCGCTGGATCAAGGATTTGTTCGACGCGCCCTTGTGCATCACGCACGAACTGAATCGACTGGCCGGAAGAATGGGTCATGCTGGTTGCAGTTACCGTGACGACATTTCCATGCCGATCGGCAATCGTCTGCAATCCCGCCTCGTCGCTATAGCGATAAGAAATGCCATGTTTGGTAGTCAAAGTATAAAACTCCGGATTGATTCCCTGTCCCAAGGCACCGGAAATGCCACCACGAAAGACACGCCCCTCGTCAATGGTCAGGGTGTCATAAACACCAAGGTCAGGTTCAAAGTAAGGCCTATACACCGCGCCGAACAAGCATCCAAATATCGAGCTACAGCCAGTTTGGTATTGTTCCTTGTAGGTAAAACCGACTCGCTGGCCTTCTGGGTTGGTTAGGTACACCTTGGTCCGGTCAGGCACAAACTTGTCATTCCCGGCAGTAAACACGCCACCTTCACCCACAGCAGCCGCTTCGAATATCCGTGCGTCAGCGATGCTCATCGTCCAACCAAACCCAAAGTCTCCTTCATCGAGTGCATTGTGGGTGTCGTAGGTTCTCGTGATTTGAATCGGGATGCCAGCGAGCGGAATACTCAAGTCGGTAATGTCGATCTTGAAATTCCCAATATCCACGTTGCCCTCAACGTACACTTGGGTTGGTTGAATATACCCAAGTCCGTTGACGTCGAAGGCAGCGACCGCGATTGTGTAAGGATCGTTGCTGACCAGTGTCGAATCAAAGACTGCCAATTCGCCATCGATCACCTCTTCGGTGCTGGTTTTGATGATTACCCAATCGGGATCATCCATGTCCAGTTGGGTCAAGTCGACGCGATCGGCTCGTGCATAGTACACACGGTAGAACCAGAGGTTGTCCTCGGGATCGTCCACCGTGCCGATGATGGGTACCAGGTTCGAAACGGTGGCGGCGCCTTCGGGACTAGTGATCTCAACGAAGGGAACGCCGGTATCGGACGGATCCGGCCCGGGATTGGGTGGAAGCGTGGGGTCCGTTGGAATAGGGGCATTTGCAATTGCTGGATCAACTACTTGCACCGACAATGTATCACTGCCAGTCAATCCGGCCGAATCGGTGACCGTGCCGACTAATTGCAACGTGCCGACATGCTCAGAAAGAATGGATGCAATCCCATGTTCGTCCAGGGCAACGGGTGTACCGTCTATCTCCAGTTGGTAGGAGCGAATTGCCACATTGTCGATTCCGGACACTCGGACTTGAAATACCGAGCCGACGTCCAGAGTGGCGTCCTCAATGAAATTACGCGTGCCGGAAATCACGGTTACCTGCGCAATGGGCGGTTCTTGATCTGCGGCTAGAGCGACCTCCCACGATTGCGACGTTGATTGGCCTGATGCATCGAACACACTGACGGTTATCGATTGTGGACTGGCCGTATCTGGCGACGACTGCCAGCGAATACCTCCGAGCGCATCGATGGTCATTCCGCTTGGCGCCGTGTCTAGCCGGTACTCGAGGTCGCTGCCTTCAGGATCAAATGCTTTCACTAGATAACGATACATGGCCCCAGCGGTCATTTCAGTACTGGGCGTCGACGTGATCACCGGCGGAAGGTTTCGTTCGACAGTGAGCAAATACGTCTGAGTGGCCGTGAGTCCCCCTGGGTCGGTTGCCAGCAGCTTGATCGTATGCAGACCCGCTTGCGATAACTCTGGCGTCCAGGTCAGCAATCCTGTTGCGTCCATGCTCATTCCGGCAGGCAATTGTGATCCAGCCGAATAGGTCAGTGGCCCGCCCTCGGGATCAATTGCCATGAAAGCGTAGGAATACTCGCTACCGGTTGAGGCATAATATACCGGGCTGGAAACAATGATCGGAGCCCGATTGTTCACCGCCGGATCCAGAACGTCGATTGAGTACCTGTGATCCACGGTGTTCAGGCCGTCACTGACCGCGATGTGCACCGTATGCAAGCCTACTTGGCCGACGGTGGGCGCCCAACTGACATTACCGTGGTCATCCAGCAACATACCGCTTGGTCCATCTACAAGCTGCCACTGAATCGGATCCGATTCTGCATCGTAGACATCGAGCCGGTAGAGGTATTGCAAGCCAACGGTTGCCAGCGTCGGAGGGGTCGAGTGAATCTGCGGTTGTAGATTAAAACAACTGACGTCCACCACAAAGGACTGCGAGTCGAAACCGCCAAACGCATCCTGAACTGAGATTTGGAATCGTTGACTTCCAACTTGATCGTACCCAGGCGTCCATCGAACTCGGCCAGACAGTGCGTCCACCGAAGCGCCGACCGGCGCTTCGGTCAGCGTCCAAATGAGCGAATCGCCGTCGCGGTCTAAGGCGCTCGCATCGTATCCGAAGGTATGTCCGGCAACCGCATGGTGTGCCGGCGTGGATTCGATGCTAGGCGCCGAATTCAAAGTATGAGTGACCACAGTAATGGAAGCGCTTTGCGTCACTGCAGCACCGATCGAGTCGGTCACTTCGACGATGACCTGATGTTCGCCTAACTGATTCGAGCCCGGTGTCCAGCGTATAACGCCGGCCGAATCGATGGACATGCCTGGCGGGGCTTCGAGCAGTGTATAGGTCAATCCATCTCCATTTTGGTCATAGGCCTGGACCTGATGCACCAACTGTTGACCCACGGGTACGCGGTGTGGAAATATGGACGTGATCGTTGGAGGTTGATTGTCATAGCCCGCGTGCGTGTACATAGCTATTTCGTGCACCGTAGACGCACCACGCGAGTCGGTAACCTCAATCCTCGCCATTCTCGGTTGTTGTATGGCCGAGGTAAAGTGGCTCGTGATCTGATCTTGGGACAACGGGTAGTCGTAGATGGCCACCTCATCAACGTCCCCATTCCAACCGTACATCAGGCCAATTTCAAACCCACCGCGTGGATCCCAAGGTTGGTAACTTTCTCTTTCATCTACCAGCTGACCATCCACATAAAAGCGGCGGTATTCATTGGAAAACGTTCCGACCAGATACCGCCATTGGTCCAGTGGTTGTGGGATCTCATAGCCCGTCCCAGTAAAACTGAATGCGTCTGCCCCGAAGGCACCTTGGAACAAATCGATTCCATAACCGTTGTAGTGATTCGTACCACCCATGATCCACGTATTGTTTCGATCGGGTGATGATTTGACCCAGGCCTCGAAGGTGAACTCTTTCAGCGGCATTGCCGTTCCCGTGGGCACGGAAATCGTGGCGGCGTTCGTGGAGATACCGAGGTTATTTTCGCCAATCGGGCTGGATGCAATGGAGACAGCAACATCTGCCAAGGCATCGTACCCGTTGCCCGACAGATCAGGGATCACGGTGTCATTGATAACCTGGTCAAAGTTCCAATAGGCGATTGGATCGTCGGACAGCACGATGCCGGTGTAATCTGCGTTTGGGATCCAAGACAATGTGTGCGTCGCGCTGTCCAGCGAAAGGTCCGTAGGTCCGGAGAGCACTCGCACCGAGACATCATCGTTTTCGGCATCCTGGATTGCCAAGCGGTAGTCAGTACGACTTCCGACCGGCCACACGGCGGGAGGAATGGAAGTCACGAAAGGCGCTGTATTCAGCGGCAGCACGTTCACTGTAAACGCCTGTTGCACACCTTGCCCCGTAGCGTCCACCGCGCGCACGATGAAATTGTTTGTTCCAATGTTTTCCGCCACTGGCTGCCAAAACAGGGTACCTTGCGAAGGATGGATCGTTGCGTTTGAAGGCCCCAGGATTAGCTGGTACGTTACCGCGGTGGAGTCGGGATCGGTGGCTACAGCCTGGTAGCGGTAGAAATCTCCGACTGTGGCTGTTCCCTGAGGGGTAGAAAGGAACTGTGGCGGCAGTTCTCGCGGTCCGGCTATTATCGGTAGGTTGCCAAAATTAAAGGCTCGCACCTGTTCCCCGGTGAACATGGCAGCCGCATAATTGCCGGTGGTTGGCGCTACCTGATACCACTGCTCGGGGACGACAGTTCTTATTCGATATTCTTTTCCGATGGGAACGTCATCAAACTTATAGAAACCGTTCACGTTTGAAGTTGTCGATAGTTCGAAGTCGTCGAACACCGCGTTATCGTTTTCGTCTAAGTATACTGTCCAACCAGCCAAAACAGGCTCAGTCGCTTCAAAGCCTGTTATATCCAGCCCCTCGAAAGTTTCGATAAGCTCTTTGGTATAGCTAATTTCATGCGCGTTGGGATCGACATTCTGCAAGGGTTCTGTCAGGGTCCCTCTCCCGATTCCAAGCCCTTGCAAATTTACTCCCATATCGTGCAACGTTTGCACATCATCTTCGTATGGTCCACTGCGTTCGGGCATTCCGTCTGTCATGAACAGAACGTTACGAGAATCTTCCGAAGTTGTTTCTGCATCAAATGCGCGGATTGCAGCTAACATTGCAGCCTCGTAATCGGTTCCACCGCAGGCTGTTACCATGCTAAGAAAAACGTCTTCAAAGTCGCGAACGCCGTTTCCGTCAGCATCATCTCCAATGCCGACGAAATACTGCGGACCCTCCAGAGTCGGATTCAGATCATAAACAAACCCGAATCCAGTGAGGCTGATTTTTGTATCGGCCTGCCTCGGATCTTGTGCCAAGCGGTCTGCGAGAATACGAATTCCAGCTAAGGCAGCGTCAAAGTAAGTATCAAATAGGTCATCTCCGTTAAGGTCGCCGACTGGATCACCAACCCACGGATCATCCATGCTGCAAGAATCATCGATCACAAAAACGATGTACGGATCGTCGCCTTGTACAAAAGTTGTATCCAGGATTCCATTGCGATTTGCGTCCTCGTAAACATAGCCACTGATGCTTGCCGGTTCGGCAACATAGGTGAAAAGATCAAACTCCTGGATATCCGTTGCGCCTTGCTCGTCGGCGACTTGAATTCGGATATGATCTGTCCCTCCTACACGAGATCCCCAGAATCGCAGCCATTCCTGAAAAAATCCCCAATTGCGATACGAGTGCATGTCGTCCAGTGGCCAAGTAATCAGACCCGTAGTGGGGTTGATCCGCATGCCTTGAGGTGCTTCGAGCAGGGTGTAGCTCAGTTGTTCTGAATCTGCGTCGATCGCTTGGACTTGGTAATGGTACGCTTCGGGAGCAACTCGCTCGTCATAATCTTCAACGGGTGCAGAGACGATAACGGGAGCCGCATTCACTGTCGGCGGGTGCACGCACAACACGTATTCCTGCGTCACTACTCCACCATGCCCGTCGTCGACTTCTACCAAAACATGCTGATCTCCCACATCCTGAAATGTCGGCTGCCAAGTGAGCTTGCCGGTGTTCGTATCCAGTTGCATGTCGCGCGGCCCCTCCAGCAGGCGATATGTCAATTGGTCGCCATCGGGGTCAAATGCGCGCAGCTGGTACTGATACTGGGAACCACCAAAAAGCTTGGTTTGAAAATCGCTGAACGTGGACGGCGATTGATAGTTCGTATACAGACCGACTTTGCCTGAGACTAGGTCCGGAATGTCCAGGTCGATGGTCTCGTGCACAACGCCTTCTAAGCTGACTTGAATCAAGACGTGCCCGGGAGTTTGTTCCAGCGTGATCAAGTAGTCTCCGCGATCCCAGTTCAATGTGTTGTGAAAAAGCGTTTCTCCCTTAGCCGGATCGACCTGTGTCTGCCAATAGTCCTGCTCGGTCAGCGGTGTTGTCGAGGCAAAGCGTTTGACGCTCATGCCTCCCAAGGCAATGCCTCGACCATCGTTGGGATCGCCGTCGCCTTGCTTCCAATCGAAAAGATAAAAGTGCTGATCGTCCTGGTAACCGAATACAATACCGAAATAGCCACCGCCAAAATAGAAATTGCTATTGACCGTGCCTTCAAATCGGTGATTTGAGATTTCGAAATCACTGATCAGATATGTGGGTGCCAGTGTATTCGTTTGCGTAATCTGTTGGTTGTTCCGATTGAGTGTCCAGATCGACTCGTCCCAGTAACTCAAAAACGTCTGGGATGTCCACGAATCGAAATTGACTGTCTGACTCGCATAGATCGACGATGACCGTTCCACTTCGATCTTGTCGACAGGCGTGCTCAGAATCGTTGGTGGTCGGTTGGGCAGGCTGGCTACGACTTCCAAATTGAAATTTTGTCGCTTGAATCCGCCCCGATCATCGGTCACTTCGATTTCAACAAAGTGCGAGCCCACCGTGCTATCAGCGGCGGACCAGCCCACAATTCCCGTTTCCCTATCGACTGACATCGAATTGGGACCAGCTAACAACTTGAATTGCAAGGGATCGCCAAACGGATCGGAGGCTTGAACGTGGTAGATGTAATTCGAATCATCGCCGATCACCGTGATGGGCTCACTAGTGATCGAAGGATTCAAGTTAACAGGACGCACGTTGCCGGATAACTGACTATCTAAATATGGCGTAGGATGATTGTTTTGGCCGAACGGAAGCTCTTGCCAGCTGATTTGAAAATCGTTCGGATCAATGGAATCAATCGAGATATGTGAATGCGAGTTACCCGTTTCACTTTGTCGTTGAAGTACGTAAAGTGCAACCCATTGCCCACCGTCAAACACCGCTGAACCCATGGGTGACTCAAGGGCATGCATTGAAAACACAACTTGTTTTTCAGGGTCGTCAAAAACCTGGTGAGGATAGGCTTGAGAGCCCACATCTAGTCCACCCACGTGGCCTAGAACGTCGTCGACAGCAAACAGTCCAAGTTCATGGAAGGCCTTGTATTTGGCATCCCAATTCAATGAGACTTCGTATCGTTCGCCCTGTTCGCCAGGCAACTGAAACAACGTACGGCTAACAAATCCCGCTGGTCCAACTTCCTCGCCACCTGGTCGTCGAACGATGGGATACGTCGGCCCACTGCGATTTGAGTTCAGTTCATTGATAATCAGCAGAGCATCTAACGGCGTAATAAAGTCGTCTCCACTGGTGTCCAAGTATGCGGACAGTGGATTCGTTCGGATCCCAGGCAGCCCTGTGTGAAGTGGGGAATTTAATTCATTGATTATCAACAAGGCATCTACTGGTAATACGAGAGTATCATTGTCTGTATCAAGCGGTCGAGCAGGGTTCTGCCAATAGCTGGTTAACATTTCCCGGCGCTCAAGTTGTTCCAGCAACATCAATCGTCGTCGATGACGTTTTTGCGCAGTGGGTCTCGATAGATGCTTCTTCATGGTAGGATTCGGAAAATAAAAAAGGTGGTAATCTTCGACACTTCTCGCTTATCGCCGCCAATGCTCAAACGCAACTTACCCTCCCAACGAAAGTTGCGTCGATTCGAAGCAATTTTCGGACGGGAGAGTCGGAGATCCAGCCACGGGCAGGGAAATCCCCCATCCTCGCTCGCACCCGCTTGCGACTATCCCCCTGGGAGTTCGTAAGGGCGGCGATCAGCGAGACGTTTCTTCTGGTGGCAACCTATCATCTGCCCACAACATGCATGCCTTTCCGGGACCGATTATAGCTAAAGCTCGCCGCCCTCCGGACTATTTTACTTAGGAATGTTGCGTGCGGCATAGCACAGTATGGAAGTGTAGAATGTACAGCACCTATTTGGAAATAAAGACAAAGGAGAACGCCATGACGCGCGACATCTGGCTACCAAGTTCGGATCTATCGAGCGACTTAGGCACAGACCAACATCTATTGGAAAGTTTGGCCGAGGACGTTGCCATAGAACGTGCCCGACTCATAACTCAAGCGTTCTGTCACATGGCAGCAATACGAAGTCTGTATCCAAGCTCTCAACTTGCATGAATTTCAGTCATGTCGTAGTCAATGCCACGTATCCCAAGTATTGATTTCCATCTAGGTCCCTTTCACGAAGCGCTGACCAGACAAAATGGTCATTTCGAATGTCACAATGAGGAAATAATGATAGCCAAGAGCATGAGTATGTCCGGTAGTCTATTCGTACTTCATCTTCTTTTTTCTGTCGCAACCGGGCAAGGAGTCGACTCGGATGCAGAAGCCAG
>JAGQOY010000338.1 GCA_020427005.1 Planctomycetales bacterium | reverse complement strand
ATTGGGCTTATGCTGATGTTTTTGCGAGTGCTGATTCCTGGCCGTCCATGGAAAGATGGCGTGCTGCGATTAGGATTTTGGGGCATGAATGTCGGCCTGATGGCCATGTGTCTACTGAGCCTGCTACCAGTCGGACTACTGCAAACCAAAGCCTCAGTGGAAACTGGTTATTGGTTCGCCCGAAGTAGTGAATTCATGCAAACCGATCTAATGCAAATGCTGCGATGGATGCGAGTACCGGGCGACACCATCTTTTTCCTCGGAGCCGTTGCGCTCGTGTGGTTCATTCTTGGACTGAAAACCGGACATTCATTCTCCAAAGTCGATGACGGATTTGATCCTCCGGATATCGATGATCTGGGAGGCATCGATTCAAGTTCCCACAAGGAGGAGCGTGAGTCAGCTCTCGTTAGCGGCCCAAGTTGACCTCTTGTGTTTCCGCTGTCAAAGCCAATTCCCAACCACTTTGTTTCACGAACGCCCACAGGAATCCAAAATGATCACTCTCGATGCCGACCGAACCGTTGGTGAATTTGTTCGCCAGAGACCAACTCGGGCGCGAGTCTTCGAGTCGCTTAAGATCGACTACTGCTGCGGTGGGAAAGTTTCACTCGCCCGAGCATGCGAGAAACGCGGAATCGAAGTGAGCGAGGTCCTGCAGGCGATCAGCGCGAGCGATGAACAAGCGGATCTCGGCCCGCTGGTCGACGTCGATTCGATGGGACTGAGTGAACTTGCTGATCACATCGAAGCGACTCACCATGCTTACCTCCGTGAGGAACTGCCGCGACTGGATGCAATGACCGAAAAGGTCGCGCGAGTTCACGGCGACAGGGACGAGCGCCTCTACAAGATGCGTCAGGCCTTTGTTGCTCTCAAGGCAGAACTCGAGCCACACATGATGAAAGAAGAACGTATCCTGTTCCCGATCGTTCGTCAGCTTGAGGCGTCAAACGAACGTCAAGAATTCCACTGCGGTAGCGTGGCCAATCCCATTCGGCAAATGGAGCACGAACATGATCAAGCGGGTAATGCTCTGGCGATACTGAACGAGTCCACTGACGGGTACACGCCGCCGGAATGGGCCTGCAATACTTATCGAGCGATGCTTGATTCGCTCGCAAGACTAGAAGCAGACATGCACCAGCATATTCACAAGGAAAACAACGTCTTGTTTCCAAAAGCGATTCAGCTCGAACACGGCCAAGTGTGAGATTACAGAAAACATTTCCCTTCCAGTTCTTACTCGCTCAATAAGGTGATCCTGATGATTCGCTATCTCTCTTTGATCCAGTTCACGGACGAAGGTGCCCGAAATGTCGACAAGTCCGTTCAACGTGCTTCGGACTTTGGAAAGTCCGTAAGTGATGCTGGCGGAAATCTTGTCTTACAAGTTTGGACCGTTGGCCAATACGATGGTTGCGTCGTTTTCGAAGTCCCTGACGAAGCAGTTGGATCTGCATTGCTCGTCAAGTTGGCAAAGAATGGCAACGTAAGAACTCAGACCATGCGTTGCTACAACAACCAAGAGTTTGAGACTGTTCTCAAGGCGGTATCATGAACGCCACTCTGGGTTTCGTGACCACGCAAATGCGACAAACCTTCATTGCCCGTAGCCACGCGATGAGTACGACACTCGCAGTCTTGCTCGGATTTGCGATGGTGTCCGCGTGCTTTGGTGATGATTCGTGGCCCGGCTTTCGTTGTGACGGACGTGGAGTAACAAGAGCGAACTTGCCGACCCAGTGGTCGCCTACTGAAGGTGTCGCCTGGCAGGCGAGTATCCCCGGCTATGGGCAGTCCTCGCCCGTTATATGGAACAGCAATGTCTATGTAACCAGCAGTGAGGGACCGTTTCAGGAAGACTGCCAGGTCCACGCGTTCGACTTGCAGAGCGGGAAAAAGTTGTGGAGCTCACATATCGAGGCGACCACTGGAGTCGAAAACTATTTTCGCAATAGCCGCGCTGCACCAACGTGCTGTGTCGACCAGTACGCAGTTTATTCCTTCTTTGCCAGTGGCGATGTGACGGCGATGTCGCATGACGGGAAACAACTCTGGAGTCTTCCGCTGCTCAAGACCTTTGGAAACGTCAACAATGAACGCGGAGTCGCAAGTTCACTTGCGCAGACAGACGATCACCTTTTCGTATTGATCGATCACCATGGGCCGTCCTATTTAGTGGCGGTAGAGAAGCAGAGCGGTGAGGTGGCTTGGAAAACAGATCGAGGAGAGCGAGTGCCTTCTTGGTCTTCACCGGTAGTCGTCAAGTCAGGAGACCGCAAACTTGTCATTGCCAGTTCTGCCGACACGGTGGATGCGTACGATGCAAAGACGGGAGAGTCGCTTTGGCAGCTAGGCGGTTTGCAGGGTAATCACATTCCTTCGGCAACCATCGATGGTGACGAAATCTTCGTCGGCTCAACGACCATGTATGGTGGGGCAACCGACGAGGAGGCGACGGCCGGATCGAATTGCTGCATCAAGTTAACAAATATTGGCGGGAAAGCCGGCTATAAAGTCCGCTGGGGTGCTGAAAGAGCGAATTCGTATTATTCGACGCCGCTGGCTTTCGCCGGATACGTCTATTACGTCAACAAGGTCGGAGTGCTGTTCTGCGTCCATCGAGAAACAGGTAAGCAAGTTTTTGCTAAACGAATCGGTAATCCATGCTGGGCATCGGCTGTCGGCGTCACTCGTCCCGACGGCGAACAACTCGTCTACTTCGTCTTAAAGAATGGGGTTACGGTCATTCTTAAGCCCGGCGACCAGTACAATCAAGTTGCCCGCAATCAGCTTTATGACGCCGACGCGATGATGGAGGCGAGCCGCCTGGCTGCGGAGCAGAGAAAGGCAAACGAAGTTCCTCCGGAACAGGCTGCTCCTAAAACTGGCCCAGAGAAAGTATTTGCAGGGATGCCAGAGAATCAACTCCACGAAATGTTTTCGTATGGCGACCCGATAGTTTATGGCGTCGCAGTAGCCGGTGATCGTCTGCTCGTTCGCACCGGCCAACACTTGTACTGCGTCGGGCAGTGACTTTACCGACGCTGCACTCATAAAAGCAGGAAGTACCAATGTCCATTAAACATGCAAAGCCATCAGAAGTGATTCATTTGCAGCGGCTGGGCTCAGAGATCGGAAGCACTAAAACCTCTACGTTGTTCAAAACCGAGGCGATGGAAGCGATCCGGCTTGTTTTACCTGCGGGCAAACAGATCGCCGAGCACAAAGCGCCAGGCGAAATCACTGTCTTTTGTCTGGAAGGACGTGTGAAGTTCACATCTCAACGAGAGGTCAAAGAACTCGTTGCTGGCGACATGCTATATCTTTCTGCTGCTGATCCGCACGCAGTCGAAGCAGTTGAGGATTCAACTGTGTTGGTCACGATTCTGTTGAAAGCATGACTTATGTGCGCAGAACAGTGGATCTTGTTGATCAATAGCACGTTGCAACGATCCATTGGACCACTGTGATTAGTCTACTACTGTAGTAACGGCGGAGGATGTTCGCTTGAAATGTCTCAATGGTTGAAACTGCCCGCGGCGCTAAACGCCTGCTCTATTGGCTTATGGCTGGTGTGTTCTTTCTTTTGGCAATGCTCGGTGTTGCATTGCCTGGAATCCCAACTACGCCATTCTTGTTGCTAATGTGTTACTTTTTGTTGCGTGTCTCACCAGCCATGCACGCGAAGGCTATGGCATGGCCACTGGTCGGTGAGCCACTGCGAGATTGGCGAGATCAGGGCGGAGTAAGCAGGAGCGTAAAACATCTCGCTTACGGAATGGTGACCTTGGTGGTCGGTTCCACGCTGATCTTCAGCCAACTCTCGGTTATGCTCAAGATAATCGTTGCGTCTATTGCTATTTGTGGGTTATCCGTCGTCGCTCGTTTGCCAATTGCCCGCGATGAACTCGGCGATTCCGGCGGCGAGCTTAATAGTGCAAGCCCAACGCAAGAGTGATTCCGTCGAGTCCAATTGTGCTGTGAGAGTCGACGGGGCCACCTGCGTCGAGCCATAGTTGGCACTCGTAGCCAGTACGCACAAACATGCTTGCAGATTTTCCAAGCGCTTGTTGGTATTGGAGGCCCAAGCCGAGTTCCAAGTTGCCGAGAATTTCTCGCTGAATTGCGATGTCCTCCAGTTCGGTCGTAAACGCACCCTTCATCTCATAAATTCGCTGTTCGGTTTCACTCACCAGCAAAGAAGCCCTCGTTGCTGCAAAGATTCCAAAATTGCTAACACCGATGTCACGTGTCAACTGAGCAGATAGAGTTGGTCCAGCTGCAGCGAGATCCAGGTCGTTCCGGACGACTTCCTCAAGTGTCCCTCCCGCATTGAATACTTCACCGCTGGCTGTTTGTTCCACATCTGTAATGCGGACTCCCATCCCCAGAATTGCTTGGGAATGATGCCAACGAAAGAGTTGTGTTGCTTCGAGGTCGAGCGAACTTAGCTTCAACGCATGATTGGACACGAGCGTCTGTCCAACGTTGGCGTTAGCATTACGAGACAGATTGCCGCCAGCCCCGTACACAAACAGATACACCGGCGTCGCTCCCGCCACGGCAGTGACGGCCTCTCGATCGGCCGATTCGTCAAAGCAGAAGTAGGTTGCACGAAATCCTAGTCCGTTGCAGGATTGCCAGCCCAACCACGCTCGCGGTGACAGTTGGTAGTCGTACTCAAACGACACCAACGTGTTTCCAACGGGCGGGTCCACAATCATGGCCACATTTTGATCAAAGTTAGGCCTTATCCAAATCAGTTCCAGTCCTCCATAGAA
>JAGQOY010000337.1 GCA_020427005.1 Planctomycetales bacterium | reverse complement strand
TTAGCTGATTTGGTAAGCCGAAACTCGAGGCCATCGTAGTTTCTTTCCTATGTGGAGTCAGTTAGTAATTGCTACTGGCTGTCGCAATTCGGACGTCGTTAAGGCTCGAAATTGGGGACTCGACACGATCTTCAAAATTATGTTTGAAAAACGGGGATCCGATTCCAAGTTATTTACTATTGATTGCACCAGCGCTGCATCTTCAATCGTCTCGGCCCGTCCTACTGCATATCCGACAAGTTTGGTTACCAAGTTTTGTCTGAAATATAAATCATTAGATGCTATGTGTGCCAGCAATCCCTCGGCACCGCTAATCGGCTTCCCCGAAAATAACTTTCCTGAGTTCTCTACGGCTACCCCGTTGGAATAAGTCTCACGCCATCGGCCCAACGGGTCATAGTTTTCGAGCGCAAATCCCAATGGGTCAATACGAACGTGGCACCCTCGGCATTCGTCACGATTGCGATGAATCTCCAATTGTTCAGAAACAGTTTGACCAGTACTGGATACTTCATCGGCCGCAATCGATCCAGCATTGCCTGGTGGGGGCGGGACAGGCGTACCAAGTATTCGTCGCAGTACCCAATCTCCGCGACGCACAGCGCTGGTACGTAGTGGAGCCGATGTTGCAGCCATCAAAGCGCCAAGCGACAGCAAACCAGAGTTTCGATGCGCCAAGCCTGTCACCAGTTGCAATTCACGTCCCGAAGTCTCGTCATCGTCCTCAGGCCGTGCTGGCACCAAGTCCTCACGGCCATAGTGTTTGGCCAACAAATCATTAAAAAAATTGTAGTTGGACTGTATTAATTCACGATAAGGTCGATCGTGAGCAAGTATGTAATAGAAGTATTCATTGGCCTGTTCACTAAGGGCAAGCTTCAGTGTAGTATCAAATTCCGGGAACTTAGTGGTGTCGATTCCCTGATAGTCCTCGAATCTATAAAAACCTAGCCACTGCCCGAAGAACTCAGTGGCCAATCGGCGGGCACGTGCATCTGACAACATCCTCTTTACCTGCGTTTCCATACCCACTGGGCTCAGTAGCTCGCCGCGTTTTGCGGAAGAAAGCAATTCTTCATCCGGAATTGACGACCACAGAAAGAAACTTAGGCGATATGCGAGTTGCAAATTTTCCTGCAACTTGTTAACGGCCGAAATCGTTGACTCCGTGTGAAAAATGAACTCCGGACTCGTGAGCACGCGTTCAATCAACTTTTGAATAGCCATGCTGTGATCGCCGCCCGACTGTTCCAAGCGATTCGCATAATTTTCCTTCAAGGCCTCCTGCTCGCTCTCCTGCAATTCCCGACGCCAAGCCCCAGAAGCCAATGTGATGCAGTCCACGATGTGTTGCGGCTTGGCCGACTGCAAACGCAACTGCATTTCAACATAGGATTGTTGGATTCCCACCATATAGCTTCGAGCCGGCTCAGGTAATTGCTCAATCCAACCAGGCTCTATGGTCGCAATCGTACGACCCTCAAGATCAAGGCCGTGCTTTCCAGCCATCACTCCCAAAATCGTGTTGTGATATTCAAAACTGGTTAGCAAATCGGTCCAAGCCTGCTCAAGTTCCGTAATAACCTCATCCGGCAACAGGTAATTGACCAAGAATTGATCGCTTCGTGCGTATTTGATGGCTGTATGAAAATGATTGCGTTCGGCCACGTTGTAGGTATTGTCGAATGCTTCAGGGATCGGATCACGATCGGAAGGAGCCGGTTCGCGATGAGAAACTTGTGGCAAGGCTTCAGCAAAATCTCGGATGCCATTCTTCCAATTATCAAATTCAGAACTCTTTTTGTCTCCTAACAGCATCGAATATGTCCGCTCCGATTGAACATCTTCAATCACGCAGCGCACGAATGAATCTCGCCCCGAAATCGTATCCAAATGCACCTCACATAGGAATTCGGCAAAAGTATGTCCAGGTTTCATTTCGATTTCAAATTCGAGCGACTGGCCGCTGCGGAGGGCAAAGTCACTTTTTCCGATCAATTCTCCGCCACCGTTGCTGCCGAAAGCGATCTTTTCATGAAGCTCTCCGACCAGTAACTCTGCCAGCGGTACGGCATCGGGTTGGACTACATCGCGGACCCTAAGCCGAACTCGCGGATCGACAAACACTACGGCAGCGGGATTGCCAGTTATGCTCATTGACGCGGGTTGTACTTCAATTCGAACTTTAACCTGTTGCGTCGTCTGCGTAAGCTTTTCAAACATCCTTAGAAAATCGGCCGAATTGTTCGTGGCATCCCGTTTGGGACGCGGGCGACTCAATCGTGCATTGAAATTTCCAGCCTGCTGTACTCGCAACGAATCGGGGCTGAGAAGTGGAGCCTCCTCTTCGGCCGACGCCGAGCCCGCAAACCGGCGTTGCCAAGCTAAGAGATCGGAGACAAAGGCCTCAATTTTCTCTCTAATTGAAGCCTGAAAATCAGGGGGTAAATCAACTGGACTTGGAAGTTCATTCCAGTCCGCAGAAATCTCAGATAGTGGATAACTTTGATTGTCTACTGTTAGCACGTTCCACAGATGAGCAACGAACTTGGGTGCCACTTGGAGTTCTCGAGCGAACTCATCCAAACTGCCAGTAGGCTTGCCTAGATCGCTACGATGCTTATATCGCCACGCCGCCTCAATTGCTGCGGGAAACATTTCCATCCCAAAGGGTTCCGCACCCTCGCCAGCAGCCTGTCGAAATCCATAGCGACGATAGATATCCTGGATCCTACGAATGGAAGCTAGTTCGCGTCCCGTTACACCCGGATCTTCCGCGAATCTAATTGGGCCTGCCCCGATAATTGCGTGTTTGGATATGATATTCGCCGCCTCCAGATATCTCGTAACGGCTGCATCGTTGAGAAACTGTGCGGAACCGACATTGGTAAAGCCTTCTCCACCAATACCATCACTACCAAACTGTCGCCCTAAATCGAATGAAATACCGGTAAGATCGCGAACTACGTAATCATATTCTGCGCTAGTTAATCGGCGCATGGTAACGCTGCCGGGCTCCGTCTCGTAACTTGCGACGACTGCGTGAAGTTGTTTTTCGATTTCCTCACCAAGCTGACGTCGCTGCTCCTTGTCAAGGCTGCTCGAATCCTCAGGTGGCATCAGTCCCGATTCAAGTGCAAATACCACTTTGCGCCAGCTCTTAAAATCCCCCGCCATCGGCTTGTCGAGCAAAGACGAGATGCTCAAGTCGGCAGCAGGTTCTTCTGTACCATGGCAGTCGATGCAAGAGCTTATGACTTGTTTCGAAATTTCGGAAGACAACTTGCTGGAACGATCCTGTGCCAAAGTTGGCGCTACCGTGGCAAGGCATGCAAGCCAACAAAGAATTCGTATCCGATGCTGTAGCTGGAAAGTGGGCTGCAACATGTGACCTTCGAATGATTCGCTGAGGAAAGGAATTGGCATTAATAAGGGAGAATCGCAATAAAAAGAATAAGGAAAGCCAAATCCCCGTTATCCTTCGTATTGCTTGCGACTGTTCCCAATTGGAGAGCGGTAGGTAATGGCGTCTAGGTAGGAATTAACTAGGACTATTCAATCTTGATAACTAAAGCTTCTAGTGCTCGGCGCACTGTGAAGTTTCTTGCAATAGTTTTAGGGTAACATCTTTGCCCTTGCAAAGCAATCAAATACATTGCCGAGTCAGAACCTCGTATCGAATCTGAGAAGGCGTCTCAGCAACGATTTCGCTATACATTCCCGGCAATGCCAAGACGGTCAAAATGTCGCTAAATAATTAAAAGTCCGTACTGGAAAAAGTAGGAGAGGATTCCAGCATTTCCAGCCTATCTCTTTACTGACAGGCTAGAAGCCTATCCTACTGAAAACCGGTTCGCGGGACGTATTATCGACTGCTCACGCCGTGACTACTGTACTCGCAACTTCCAGCTGGACATTTGCTCAAGTGTGAGAGTGTCCGTCATGTCAAATTTCAGTGGCGTAACTGTCACGTGCCCGTCGGCCATACAGGTAAGGTCGGTTGGGTGATCGGTGCGTTTCGGAGGCGGGTCATTTGTGGACCAATAGTAGTTTCTTCCTTTGGGGTCCTGGCGACGAATGTAATGTTCGCCATAACGCTCGACACCCATCGGCACCACATGCACAAGGGGAAAATCGCCGCGACAGTATTTTACAACTGCTGATGTAGGAATATTGATGTTATAAAGTTGTGGCGTACTGTCCTTAAGTTCCAGTATTTGACGTATCAAAGGAACTGCGATACGAGCTGCCGATTGAAAATCGGCATGAGGATCATATTCTAGTGATATCGCAAAGCTATTGATACGAAAAAAGGCACCCTCAATTGCAGCTGCGACCGTCCCTGAATAGAGCACATTGATGCCAGCATTCAAACCACCATTAATTCCGCTTACGACTAGATCAACCGTACCCACAAGTTCTGCAATACCAAGTTTGACACAATCTGCCGGAGAACCTTCGACTGCATAGCCTCGAAACTCATTGGCGTCGAAAACCTCTTTGCACACGAGTGGCTCAAGAAACGTAATGGAATGTCCTACACCGCTTTGTTCGGTTGCTGGCGCAACGATACTAACATCCCCCAACTGCTTGAGCTCTGCGTTTAAAGCTGCCAAACCAGGGGCGTAGATACCATCGTCATTGGTATGCAAAATGCGCACGAACGTATACTCCTCAATCTTCGAAGTTTAGTCTGAATAAGTGGCGAGGCTCAAAAAGATACGTAACCGCTCTCGGTTTTCCTGACGTTTGATTCGCACTGGCAAATTGCCGGTGCCGCTGGCCCTTAGGCGAGCGGCAGGAATAAACATC
>JAGQOY010000336.1 GCA_020427005.1 Planctomycetales bacterium | reverse complement strand
CAGGTCCATGTCGTGGGCAAGTCGCGACCAGAGTACTCGACGCGATCCAATTGGGATCGTTGCGGCGATCTCCGTCCGTGGTCTTATTGAGCTCGCATTCTCGATCTGCGACATGAGTCGACGTCGTAGGGCATAGAAAGTCGCTGCAGAAAGGCATGAGTTTGGATCGCGATTTTGATCACGTGTCTCTTCGAGGATGAACGAATAGAGATCACCAACCGTGCGCATTTCACAGGCACGACTGTCGGGAATCGTGATGCCGAATGATTCCTCAACTTCCATCGCGAGTTCTACGGTGTCGAGGCCCATATTCAACCAAGGAAGAGGATCTTCGTTTGTGCACGTAAGGACAACGATCACGCGGCGGCCGCCACGAGATCAACCATTGAAATCTGACGCGACCGGCCGCTCGCGTATCGTCAGGTTCGTCGCCTGTTCCGCATTCGCAGTAGTCGCGGCCCTTTAATGGACCACGGAGCAATACGCGTCCGTCAGGCAAGACGGCACCCTTCCCAGCAGGACTTGTACACCGGTTTCTTTCATTTATTTCGACGTGACGAAATGACCGCCGGGCGTCCATCGAATAGTCCCATAAGTCTGTTGGTGTATCGGCACCGTCCAATGAGTGCAGTTGCCATTTGAACCAGAACATTTCGGCATCGACCGGATTATCGATGATCGCTACAGGGCGGTCGTCAATCTCAACGTACCATCGGTCGCTTGGTTCAATCGCGTTTGGTGTCTTTTTTCGAAACGGCCAGATCACAAGCTGCCTCTTGAGCGACGTAGAGGGGCCGTTCACCTAGCCGCCGGTGAACAGCAACCATCTCAATAACGCACCTTCGGCGGATTAGGTGCAACGGTTTGTTCGTCCGCATTATCTCTTTATCAGCCGGTCCCAAACGACGTGGGGGAGTTCGTAAGGCACGATGGCATTCCTTGGAACCGTCATGGTTTCGGGTAGACCACCGTCAATCGAATAGTATATCGTTATCTGTTCGCCGAAATACACTGGTTCGTTGTTAATGCGGATATGAATTCGACGACCCGCGGCCATTTTGTAATCAAGCCATCCGGGTTCCGTGTTGCGGCCCCGCTTTCCTTTTGCATCTACCGTTAGTTTCTCAAGTACTATTAGGCGAACTTGCTGCGATTCGTCCAAGAACGTGTACCCGTTCACACCAGCATCGCTCGAAGCCGAAACAACATATGTCGAGTTGGTTGGACGAGAGATTTCTCGAATAAAGGGGAGCAGAACCACTAACGCAATCGCAATTAGTGCTGTGAGAATCAAAAGGCTGCGGGTACGAAATCGCATATGCGGATGGAAGAGTGTTTGCGGACGAACGACAGACATCACGGGGGACGGACGAAAGACATTCCACTTCAAGAACCGCGCAAGCCGTCCTCCCGTGCATGTCATGGTTCGTCCGCATTTAGGATGGAATTGGAAGGGAATCTAACGTCGACATTGTTATGAGGATTACCGGATTCGTCGAGGTGAATTTCACCGTAAGGTTGAATCGGCCGAAAGCCGTCCGCGTAGTATTTTCCGTGTCTTGACAGCACGAGGAATTCGTCCCAAATCCAGTCAATGGTTTCAAGGTCAACACTGGCGTCAAGTCGCCGAGCTAATTCTGATTGGAACGATCTGAAACGTGTTTCGTTGGTGATATAATCTGGTGCGTAAAATACATTCGGGAATGCCGTTTGTGTCCATCCCACTATAGCATCCCATTGTTCCATCGTCGCCTCTGGCGGTGGATGAGGTTTAATTGCTTCGAGTCTCGTCATCACGCCGCGATTCCAATCGTTCAAGCTCCGGTAGGGAGCCGTGAAGATCCAGATTGATGCCACACCAAAGGCTGCGAGGATGGCAGTTGTGAGTGCGATGAGCTTAAGCATTCGCGATACATCTGCAGCGACAAGCATTCAAGGACGAACGGTAGTCATCAGCGAGCCCGAGGGATTTACTCTGCCAAGATCAAACCGGCTGACCGAGGATTTCGCTGCATGCCATTTTTACCCGATGTCGTCGTTGCTGAGCAATTCGAGTGTAAACGGCCGCAGGCGACCGTGTCAGTTATGATAAAGTCTCCTTTTCCGATTGTACCAAACGGACAACCCAACAGCGAGTATCGCATTGGGAACGACGAAATATTGTGCCGCTGGGGCTCTACGTCAATCCAGACAAAGTGCTGATACGTCACTGGATCTCCCGATGCAGGATCAGTCTCCCAATGATTTGACGACGCGTTCACGATATAGAGTACAAGAAGCACTATTCCTGGAACTGCCAACAGCGAGTTCAAAATTGTGAATCGACGCTGCCGCCTTGGAGAAGGCACAGCTGCTAAGTTGGGAGTTGATGTTGGTAAGTAAGGATTCGTCTCAGGTCGGTTCATCGATGGACTATCGGACGAAGGGATCGCTATTGAATCGGGTAACGGCGGCCGTCACCGGGCTGCCGGAGAGACGTTTTCCATTGGCAAAACGCGCGATAGGCGGCTCCGTGTGCACGGCGTTGTTATCGGGACCATTCCTGAATCTTCCCGGGCAGATCAGCGACGAAAGACCTCGGATTGTACATCCGACATACGGTATCATGCAACCAAACGGCCGGGCATGCCATCTGTATTTTCGTCCAAACATCTAACATATCAGTTAGCGTGCAATTCGTGGTAAAACTGGAACCTCCCCAGTACAAAGAACAACCAGGGCGACCACCATCTTCAGGATCGAGATCGCAGGCGATAAGGTCGAAGTCTATTGTTCTATCCAGACTGCGCCACTGTGCGCGCCAACTCCTCCAATCCGGGCGTGAATCATGAATTAGCTTGACGCAGGGAACAGAAAGTATTGCGGCTTCGATCTCTTCTGGCGTGTATATTACCCAGTTCCAGTCATCGGCGAAACTTACTGCATCATCCGGTAGATCAAGTGGGCCCCAGACAAGGGTCAACTCAGTGAATCGGTAGATCGTTGAAGTGCTCATTGTTCCCGATAACGTTTCGGTTAACGTGGCGGCGGCCAGAAACCGTTGACTTCAATTCCGACGTGATCCGCCGCTCACGTTCAACCGATTGTTCGTCGAAATTTCGATGGCAACAGATGTCCATCTCAAGCCTGATGTGATCAATATTATCTGAGTCCTCGCGGCAACACCATTCGCTATGAGTCGTCCTCGACCTGTAGATGTTGATCATGGAAGGGCAACCGCGACAAGTGCGCCAATCAATCCAAGAAGCGGTGCGCCGAACATGATCAACATTGTGGGGCCAAGTGCACCGTTGCCGCAAACAAATTCTCCGGGTGGCAAAGACGCGACGTAGACGTTGAATTGATACATTCCATACGCTCCAAGGGCTGCGGGAATCGAAGCACCAGAGCAGAATCCAATCAGTAGTCGCTTTAGGACGGACTTGTGCGGTTTCGGTGTTGAGCAACGCGCCGCATCGGATGGAGATACGTATGGATTCGTGGTGTCCATAGACGTTGCACAATTGCGATTGGGGCTTTGTCGACGAACGGCGGCAATACCGCGGTGCCGGGAAGTGACTAATTAGCAAACTGACCGTGGCTCCGGCACTCGCGTTCATTGCTTGGTTCGCGGCGATTCGAGCATGGCGTCAATACGACTCGGATCCTGGCGGGCATCCAAGATAGCATAAACATCCACCCATTCGCCATTCAGCTTGTAGTAGATTGTGAAAGGAAAGCGTTTCGACAGCGATCTGAAATATCCACGATATTGTTCGTGGATGCCGCCATAAGTCTTAAGCGAGTCGATATCGGCGCAATGCAATCGTTGAAGTATGTCCCCAGACCTGGACTCTGTGATTCGTAGAAATCCGCTCCAAGTTCGATGTCACGCTCGGCTTCGGGCAGCAGCCGAATTCTCATTTGAATCGCTCACGAAGGCGATCTTTTGCGTCGTCCCAGTCGACAAATGCCGTTCTCCCCTCGCGAACTGCCGCTTCTCGTTCTGCTAGAACGTCACCATGCCAATCGGGGGACGGAATATCCGCCGGGCGTCGCGAGAGTTCAGCCCAAAGCCGTTCCATCAACAAAAGTTTATCCGCGATGGACAGATTCTCGATCGGTAAAGTAGATGCTGTAGTCATAACGTGTATTTTTGTACAGTCTGGAATAGGCTCGAGCAAATTTTACCGTCGCCGCGAACGTTGGAAATCACCGCGGTCGCCGTGGGTGATACTGATGTAATAGCCGACCGGCTCGGCGACTCCGGGTGAGTAGAGCAGTCTCTCTCGGAGTTAGGTTAAGCTTTGTTTTCCCTGTTACCACCTGGTTTCCCGTGGTGGTGTCCCAATATTATAACCATGTCCAATTGAGATCTGCCCCCTCCCAGAACCGGACGTGCGCCGTTAACGCATCCGGCTCCCCACGGTGACTATCCCGCTGCCACTGGGGCGCGTTCTGCGCCTGCCTTGAGTTATCATCTCGATTCTGGCTCTGTGTCCAGGAGATGCTCGCTTGCATACGCGATCACCGCTTGGCCGCCTTCCCTCGACCGGCATTACCCGGCGTCAACAGTACTATGCAGCCTTCCGACTTCCCGACATCGTTTGATCGTCTCTCGGATTAGGATTGAGGTCTCATACTCTATGGTCGACGGGTCGAGAATAAAGAATGACGGGATCTCACTGGTTGCCTTGACGACATTGTGTGTAACGCGAATGGATCTTCGACTTCGGGCCTCCGGTTGACGCTTGCCAAAACGCGACTACCGATGTTCAGGTATGCACAGACCTTGGACAGGATCCGACAGGAACAAAGCTTTCGGAGCTCAATCTC
>JAGQOY010000335.1 GCA_020427005.1 Planctomycetales bacterium | reverse complement strand
TCAAACACCGCTAACATGGAACGCAACTTCGCAATCGAATCAATACTTTGATTAAACCACTCATAATGGTTGGAGGCTAATACTTTCTTTTGAGTCACATCCAGTACAACTAAAGCCTCAATGTCGGCCTCTGCGCCCATGGTGGCGACAACTCGCTGAAGGTCATCTGCATCCAAAATGGATTCAGTTACATAGCTGACAATGTGAGTCAATGAGCCTGCCGTACTTTCCAGTCGTCGATTGATCTGAGACTGGGTCAGTGCGTGAGAACCCCACAGAATTAATAAAGATGCGACTAGATTTACAAGCAATAGAGGTACTTGCAACTTAGCGCTTAATGGCCAAATTTTCCAAAAGGTGAAGTAATCTAAGAATTCAATGCGAGATGACATGTTATTTGGCCGGTAAGAGCACCTCGATTGTCCGTTCGATGGTGTTCGAGGCAGCATTGCCGAACAATTGCGGAAATTCGCCGTGCAGCCTAATTGTTTCAGCGAGTTTTGACGTGGGTGTGAGTAACTCCGCTTGCTCCGAGCGACTAACAAGCTTGGTCATCTGCAACAGCTCTTTCAATTCGTTCGTTGAAATGCGTTCATGTCGCGCCATGAGTTCAAGGCATTCTTGGGGATGTTCCAAATGTTTGTCACGTGCTCGGAAGAAAGCGTCTAGGAGGCCGTCTAAGGACCGTCGTTTATCGGCACTCAGCTGGGAGGATACTAACAGTACATCGGCGATTTCGAAGGGAATGTTCTGAGAACTAAATAGAGTTCGGCAGCCATCCAATTTTGAAGCGTTAACGAGAAACGGAGGGTAAGTGACGATGGCCTCCAACTGCCCACTCATAAATTCTCGGACTAGCCGTTCTTGTGGGAATTCAACAAGCACGACGTCGTCAATTCTGAGGGTGTTGTGCTCCAATGCACGTGTTAGAAAGTATTTTGCTAGAGCATTGGGTTCAATTCCAATGCGTTTGCCGATTAGGTCGGACATGGATTGAATGGATGATGACGCCACAAGGGCATCGCAGCCGTTTGAGTAGTCAGTAACAGCTGCAATGTATGGGCTCGTCGCCATTGTTGAGCAAGCGACAGCGTCGGACAACGTGCAAAATAGACCATCCAATTGTCCTCGCTCAAAGGCTCGACGAGAATCGTTGAGTGAGCTGAATTCTAGCAGCCGTACTTTGGCACCAGTCGCTTCAATCAATCCGAGTTCATCTGCTAAAGTTGCAAACTCGTATCCTGGCCACGGATTAATACCAATCCTAAGCTCACTGCTAGTTCCATCGAATCGTGACTTTGCCAGTGCAAATAGTATGACTGGCAATAGCGTCAGAATCGGCAAATACAAACCAAACTTGGTGCTGCTTAGCCCAGGTCGTGGATGAGTCCATTCACTCTTCCTTGCAGTCATGGATTACCTCAGTTTTATGCCAACCAATTCATTGTCGTTACGGGATTGCCAAGAAAACTAGTTCTCAAGCATCGCCGTAAGAAGACTTAGCTTGGGTAGATTGTCGAGTCAACGATAATGTTGGGGCGGCTTGGCTGGTGACCAAGTGTTCAAAGAGAAAGTGACGATAACAACAGCAATTACGATAAAAGGGCCTTGATCGATAGGGCCGCGCAGCCTTTTAAGTTGGCAACGTCTTGTCAAAAATTGTGACGGTATTGTTGTGCCGAATGTACAACTTACAATTTAGAACTGCTATTAATCGGTTTATGACCAGTCAGTTAGCTGAATTTTAGTTCTCAGCCAGGAAAATTCTCTCCCATGATGAAGTTCTTAAGAAACCCAAAAAGGCTTCTGTGCCTACAGTCCGGGACGCATTATTGGACCTTTATTTGGTTCCTGACTGTCCTAATTGGCGGGCATTTGAGCTGCCCTGCTCGCTTGATTGCACAAGATCCGTTGGATGGAGCCCCTAACGAACTTCAGATAAATACAGATGATCCGGAGGAAGTGAAAAAACGAACCCCAGAGTATCAGTCAGCCCTGGACGCGATGCGTGCTCATGTCTTTAAGATGCGTGAGATCATTGTTAGGCACTCAGTGAGTATGACTGCTGAAGAAGATCAAAAATTGCGGCGCGATTTTTCAAACGCACAGATGGAAGGGCATCGACTATTTGACACGATGATCGACGCAGCCCTTGCCCAGTTTTTGGCGGATCCTGAAAACAATTCTGCTACAGAGCAAATGCTCTATGAAGTAGTAAAAGATAGCGTTGAGATGGATCGATTTGAGAATATGTTGCCCGTTGCTCAAGCTTTGATTAACCGCAATTTTGATGGTGAAAAACTAAAGGCGTATATGGCGCTGTCAGCCATTGCTATGAACCAGTGGGAACTTGCCAAGCCATTCGTGTCGCACTTGTCTGAGTTAGGAATTAGCGAATCATACTTGCATCAACTGAATGATGAATTGGAAGGATTGAAGGAGAAGTGGCAGAAGGAACTGAGTGAACGTGAGAAAGACGCAGCCGGTGAACCATTGCCCCAAGCGATTATTAGAACGACTAAAGGGGATGTGTTAGTAGAGCTTTTTGAAAATAATGCCCCAGGTACGGTGGGCACTTTCATTTCACTGGCAGAACAAGGGTTCTACGACAATTTAGAATTTCATCGCGTACTTCAACATTTTATGGCACAAACCGGTTGTCCGATCGGGGACGGGACGGGAGGGCCAGGTTTTTACATTTATTCCGAAGCGTCTCGGCCAGACGCACGTCCTTTTTTTCGGGGCACATTAGGGATCGCAATTGCATCGGATCCAAACACGGGCTTGCCTTTAGTCCATTCCGGAGGTTCGCAATTTTTTGTTACCTATGTACCGACATTTGAACTTGAGGGTACATACACGTCCTTTGGGCGAGTCCTGACGGGAATGGAAGTCGTAGCGAGTTTGACGCGGGTGAATCCAGATGAAAAACCCGCGGAGGGTGAACCTCCCGTGATTCCCGATCGTGTATTGAACATTGAAATAGTCCGCAAACGCGATCATGAATATGTACCCAACAAACTGCAGACGCCACAAGAATCTGGAATCCCAGCAGGGACCAAGTGATGTCAACTCATATTTTGAAAATGATCATTTGCGTATGTATTTGGATTTCAATCGGCTGCGTTCAAGGTTGTCGTCCGAAAAGTGACGTAGAGGTCATCGTTTATTGCGCTGCCGATCGAGAATTCGCAAAGCCAATTCTGGCAGGTTTTGAACGCAGGCAAGGTGGGGCGCATGTCGTAGCCCAGTATGATATCGAATCAACCAAAACTGTCGGCCTTGCGAATCGAATTCTGGCGGAAGCCAATAGACCTCGCTGTGATGTGTTTTGGAACAATGAAATCCTTCACACGTTGCGATTGGAAAGGTCTGGACTGCTAAAGCCCGTCAATTGGGATGTTCCTAGCGACTGGCCAAGCTCAATGAGGAGTTCATCGAATTGTTGGATAGGGATTGGTGCACGTGCAAGGGTGCTTATAGTCAATAGAGACCTATTGCCTGCATCTACTGACCGTCCAAAATCTGTGATGGATTTGGCAGATCCCAAGTGGAAAGGAAAGTGTGGGTTTGCCACGCCGCTGTTTGGTACCACTGCTACTCACTTTACGGTGCTATATAACCAACTTGGAAAGGAAGTTGCTAAACCGTTTCTTATCGCTTTGCGTGAAAACGGTGTCATGATGGCAGGCAACAAGCAGGTTGCGCAGTCGGTTGCGAGTGGTTCGATTGCATTTGGATTGACTGATACCGACGATGCACTACTTGAAATGGATGCTGGACTGCCAGTCGATATTATTTTTCCCGATCAAGGCGAGACTCAAATGGGGACCATGTTGATCCCAAATACCGTTAGTGTATTGGATGGAGGACCACACCCACAGTCTGCGATACAACTGGCGAATTATCTTTGTTCGGAGGAAACGGAAAGTCGGCTCGCCATGGGGGCAAGCGGACAGTTTCCGGTTCGACCCAATCACCCCACAAAATCAAGGCTGCAACAATCTGCATTAAAATGGTTAGATGCGGACTTCTATCGGGCGGCTGATTCTTGGGAAGATGTGAGTCAAGAACTGCAAAACATCTTTGGAAATCGATAATTCAATTCAGATCCTCTATGGATGAAAAACGGCGTAAGGACGCCAAGCGGGAATCTTGCGTTGTTATGAATCCGCCTTGAGAATGGAGGGACTTGGCGGCTTGCAAGTTTTGACATTGCCACGGAGATCGACAGTCTGCTGCGATCGAAACGCTGGGCTACCCTATTTGGATGACGGGGAAAATTTGGATGACGGGCCCACAAGCATACCTGTAGGCATATTCGTTGTAGCAGTGCCAATTCAAGCGGGGTGGGCTTGTTCCAGTATGCAGAGGTGTAGCGAAATCACACCGACGCGGTACATTCAAAGGAATGGGGTAGCCGAGCTCTTGGTATCCCGACGAACACTTTTCTCACGGAAGTCCCACATGCCAAAAACCGAAATTCAATGCTGTCCAAACAATCGGTTTGCGCTGACCGCATATCATCATGGGATCGTTAGCGATGTGGCATTTCGGGCTGCAGTAGCGGCATACGTTATGGGTACCGCCGAAACTGTCACGGCGAGCTTGGTAGCCAACGGAGCCATAGATCGAACACAATACAAGCAGATCCAAAGGCTGCTTGAGCTAGCCGATGCGGATGATTTGCCGTTAGTAGCCGATGAGACGTTAGTGTCCCATAGTCTGGACGGTGAAAACCCGGACGGCGAAAACCTGGACGGTGAAAACCTGGACGGTGAAAACCTGGACGGTGAAAACCTGGACGGTGAAAACCTGGATGGTGAAAACCTG
>JAGQOY010000334.1 GCA_020427005.1 Planctomycetales bacterium | reverse complement strand
AATGATTTCATTGAAAACACACGCTATACGTTCGTGCGACTCGTACTAATCTCCATCTAAGAGATTGCCAAGCCCGCCGAGGATAGAACCCTCTCCTTTGCTTCCTCCACGTGAGGGAATCGCCGCATAGATACGACCGGCCAGTCGCGAAAATGGCAACGATTGAAGCCACACATGGCCGGGGCCCGTCAGATGAGCCAGAAACAAGCCTTCTCCGCCGAAAATCATGGACTTGATGTTCCCAGCACGCTGCACATCGTAATTGACGGTTTGAGTAAGTGCGACTAGGCAACCCGTATCGACATGCAGCGTTTCCCCTGGCCCCAATTCATATTCGCGAATGGTGCCACCGGCATGAATAAATACCAAACCGTCGCCATCCAATTTCTGCATGATAAAGCCTTCGCCACCGAACAGGCCGGTGAGGATCTTTTTCTGGAAATGGATGCCAATTTGGACACCTTTGGCGGCCGCCAGAAAACTGTCCTTTTGACAGATTATCCGCCCATTGTAGTTGCTCAGTTGTAAAGGAATGATTGTTCCGGGATACGGTGCCGCAAAACCCACGCGAGCTTTGCCGGAAGGGCCACCATGGGTGAATACAGTAGTAAACAGACTCTCACCCGTGATTAGCCGCTTACCGGCACCAACGAGTTTGTCAAAAAAACCGCCCGCCTGACTGCCTTGGGAGCCATCTCCAAAAACGGTATCCATTCGAACTATGGCATCTTTGAACATCATGGAGCCAGCTTCAGCCACGGCGCTTTCTCCAGGATCAAGTTCAACTTCGACGTACTGCATGTCTTCGCCGAAGATCTTGTAATCAATCTCGTCCGCCATGGCTGGTTTTACCTGCGATGGGGGAGCGTTGGTATTGCTGGATGTCATCTCGGCAACTTTCGAAGCCGGGAGCCATTCTGGGAATCCCTGACGCCAGCACATTGCCTGAGGTTTTTGAGCGACCATTTGGCGGGCTTGTGCAAGATCCATGGGACCGTATTGTTGGCCGTCAATATTCAGATACCACTGATGCATTCGTACAGATCCTTTCTGACAGTCAGGAAGATTGGATTGGTGTGATCCCTAGGCAACAGGTCGTATTCGTTTCCGATGCGTGCAAATTGGCGAACTCAATCTGCAGGATACCATTTTCCTGGCTAGAAAAACTTCCTGAGTAGAAAAATGTAGATTGGCCGAAACCTGCCCCTAATTCTTGACCGGTGGAGTTTCAACTTGAACGTGCAGCTCATGCAGTTGTTTGGTTTCAACTGTTCCGGGCGCGGCGGTCATAAGGTCCATGGCACGCTGAGTCTTCGGAAAGGCAATGCAATCTCGAATATTATCCAGGCCACCAAACAACATCACGATACGGTCGATGCCTAATGCTATGCCTCCATGTGGTGGAGCTCCAAATCGGAGGGCATCCAGTAGGAATCCGAAGCGATCAGCGGCCATGTCAGGGGTAATTCCCAGCAAGTCAAAAACAACTTGTTGAGTATCCGAGTCATGGATCCGAATGGTTCCGCCACCAGCTTCGTAACCGTTAATGACCAAGTCGTATGCTTGTGCACGGCAGGTCTGGGGAGCGGTTTGCAACAATTGCATGTCCTGAGGGCGTGGAGCAGTAAACGGGTGGTGCATCGCTACCCAACGCTCTTCTGCTTCGTCTTTTTCAAACATTGGGAATTCCACAACCCAAGAGAAGTGCATTTGTTTCGAGTCATACAGTTTCAACTCTGCGCCAAGCCTGCGCCGCAGTCCGTTGAGTCCCTTGCAGGTCACGTCCCAAGAGTCGGCCAATAATAGGATGAGGTCACCTGGGCGAGCGTCAAATGCTTGTTGGAATTGCAGTTGAATTTCGGGTTCCACGTTTTTGCTTATCGGGGACCACAAACTACCGTCCGTTTCGACACGAAACCATGCCAGGCCTTTGGCACCAAAATCATGCTTCACAAATTCCGTCAATTCGTCAATTCTCTTTCTCGAGAACTCCTCGGCACGACGATCGACTTTGATACCGCGGATATAACCTCCTGCCTCGGCGGCTCCCGAAAAGACGCGAAAGGCACTTTGCCTCGCAAACTCTGTGCAGTCAACAATTTCCATCCCAAATCGCAAATCGGGTGCGTCACTACCGAATCGGCGAACAGCTTCGTCATAAGTCATGCGTGGTAGTGGTAATTCCAATTCCAATCCCAGCAGGTCTTTAGCGAGCTTTTTCATTAGGCCGTCAATCATCGAGATGACGTCGTTAGAATCTACAAAGGACATTTCCAGATCTAGCTGTGTAAACTCAGGTTGTCTGTCCGCGCGTAGGTCCTCATCACGAAAACAACGAGCAACTTGAATGTATCGGTCATATCCCGCGACCATCAATATCTGCTTGTACAATTGCGGGCTTTGCGGCAGCGCGAAAAAGTGCCCCCAATGAACTCGGCTAGGTACTAGATAGTCGCGCGCGCCCTCAGGAGTGCTACGGCCCAGAATGGGAGTCTCAACATCCACAAAGTCATGTTGTTCAAAGTAGTCACGCATGGCTTTGATGATCTGACTGCGAAGCATGAGTGTGCGCTGCATCGCTTCACGTCTCAGATCGATGTATCGGTACTTCAGCCGCAGATCCTCGCCTGGCAATTCAGGCTGATTTGGGAAAAATGGAGGTGTCTTGCTTCGATTCAGAAGTCGAATTTCGGAAGCCCGAATCTCGATATCTCCTGTAGACAATTTCTGATTGTCCTTTCCTTCCAATCGAGCATGTACAAGGCCCTTTACGAGAGCGACATCTTCACCACGTAACTTCTTGGCTACTTCAAGGAATTCTGCACCACTGTCCGGATTTACAACACATTGCGTTTTGCCGTAACGATCGCGAAGATCGAGGAAGATTGTGCCTCCATGGTCGCGCGAGGTATCAACCCAACCACAAAGGGTGACTTCTTGACCAATATTGGAACTGCGAAGTTGTCCGCAAGTGTGTGAGCGTAGCAAAGCAATTGCTCCTGTATCCTGTATTTGCGCGGCGGCGGGATGAAGCGGAATCATACAAACGGCGATAATCGATCGGAACCAGGTCAATGCTGGTCGAGGCCTCAGATTTTAATCCGTAGCGGTTAGTCGGCTAGATGTCTGAGCGCTCTGTTGTCACGCCTATGGCAGAGAATTACCAGATCACATGCCTAAATGCTATCCAATCCTGCAAGCCGGTAAGATCTTGGTGCATTCGCAGTGGTGGTCTAATTTTGCTGTTGGTTGCGAGAATTGAACGCCTCGGGGTCGAAGGGATCCGCCAATGGTGTGGTAGGAATTCGACCCTGTTCCAGGCTTAAGATTCGATCGAGTTCTCGGTTAAGAGCCTCTAGATCTGCGCTGCTAGGAGTAGCTCCAGGAAACGGATCGCTGCCATGGCGGAGATCGATGAATTGAGGCTGAATCAGGATCCCGCCTTGATAGCTTGTGGACATGGAGTCAGGAACGGTTCTTAGCACAGGTGCCGATCCCAGAGGCACAGGGCTAAGGGAATTGGACTGTGGCACGGTACTCGATGCAACCGCCGGTACGACGAATGCCCCTTCCTGGGTTGTGTTCGACACGCCGTTTTGGCCTTCGGCGGTTACAACTGGGTGTTCAATCATTTGGACCCAGTTCGTTAATTCGGCAAGCAATTGTCCGTCGGCAATTGAAATCCCTGGCTGTTTTTGAAGTCCGTGGGCAGTTGTAGCCAATTGAACTAGGCGTGGTAGATCTGACGGTGCATGTCGATCCAGGTTGGCTAGCACTGCCTGCAGGTTCTCGCTGGAGGTACGTACAGCAGATTTTCCGAATGGTTCAATGAGTCGTAGACTGTTTTGGCTTTGAACTCCGTGACAGGCCGCCTGTCCGCAGCGATTTACCAAGATTGGTTGTATGCGAGCATGAAAGACGTTGGTGGCGATTGGAGAGAGTGAGCGGGTTGCTTCCATTGCCGCGGTGACAACAGAAGTAGGCTCAGGAGAATTAGTGGACTTGTTGGTCGCCTCCATGGGGAGCAAACCAAGATGTTCACGAAAAGCTGGATCGGACAGCAACTTCTTTTGGAGCTCTAGTCCGAGTTGATGAACTTTGGGATGACCGTTGGCAAGTTTTGTAGTAGCCTCAAAATGCTCAATGGCTTGCTCAGCAAGATCGTTGGCGATACACCAGCGAGTAAGTTGGAAATGGTCGCCTGTGCGCCAATTCTTGACCAATGACTTCTTGAACTCGTAGACTTCCTCGACGGAATTTCCAACGAAGAGTACCTGTGGCCGCGGAATCGAGACTTTCGAGTCAGTATCCAATTGGATCTGGTAAAAGTCTTTTTCCTCCTTGATTCTACCGATCATGACCCGGTCGGTTTTCAACAATGCTACGCGCACAGAATCCTGAGGAAGCAAAGGAGATGTTTGCGCAGAGCAGGGGTGAGCCGTCAGCAATAGGACAGCTCCAAATGCGAACCACCGCCAAGATTGTGAAATGAGGTTGAATCTATTCATAGTCCTGGGAGATTAGGAAACTCTCGCCAGGAGTGTCAACCTCAGTTCTCTGAGTTTTAGCCTTACAAAGTCAGCTTAGGAAGAAAGTCGCTAACCGCGAGGAGTGCGGGCAAACTCGTGGGGCTACGACAAAAGTCCGTAGAGGCTGAGCGTTTGCCGAAGCTTTTGGGCTTCTGACTCTGTAAGTGAGGTCATCGGTAGCCGAAGCTCACCTGCATCACGGCCCAGCATAGCCATGGCTGATTTGACAGGTATTGGATTGGTGGAAAGTCCAAGCATATCCCGGCATAGTGGGAACAATCGATGGTGCCACTGACGTGCCGAAGCATAATCTCCCGCCAAA
>JAGQOY010000333.1 GCA_020427005.1 Planctomycetales bacterium | reverse complement strand
AAAACACCCGCGGCTAGCGCCGTCGGCTCAGACAGGAACACGAACGAAACACCGAAACTATTTTTCCGCAGTTCCTAGAATCAGAAAAGCCTGACGCCAACTTGTATTGGCTGATGGTAAGACAACAAGAAAAAGTTGGCCGGTGAGGCCTGGTCGCCAAACGAGATCCTCACCAGCCGAGATGGTTTCCCGAGGCAATGGTCTGCGCACTCGGAAAGCCACTGTTAGCCATTGTACGACGCGGACCGACAACTCCCAATAAGGATTCTTGTTATGGTCTACCGTCAATTTCGCCATCGTTGGAATAAACTCAGCAATGAGTCCGCAACTCTTGGACATAGTCGTTCGCGTCGTCGACCACTTCGAGATCGGAGTCATCGATCCGTAACCCTGGAGCGAATGGAGGATCGTCGCCTCCTAGCTGGTTTGGATTTTGACTCACTGATCCTGGCCAGTAGCGACACCACCAGTGTCTATTCCAACGTAGCTGCAGTCGACAATTCAGGGAATACTTACATGTCAGGTAGATTCCTTGGCACGATGGACTTCGATAGCAATGCAACTCACCCTGGGAACGCCGACGTCTTAACAGCTCGTGGCTATGCCGACGCATTCGTAGCTAAATATGATTCGCAAGGCGCCTTCTTGTGGGTGCGTAGAATGGGTGGAGATTCGCCTGACCTTTTGGACGATGGTGCTACTCAAATCGCGTTGGACGACGCAGGGAACCTGATAGTTGGAGGCTCATTTGCTGGTTCGGCAGACTTTGGTTCAATGAGCTTGAATAGTACGGGTGATACCGACGCTTTCGCAGCAAAGCTTGACAGCAACGGCAATTTTTTGTGGGCCACTGGTTGGGGAACCGAATTCGGAGAATCGATTGAGCAACTAGTTGTTGGACCGGATGGAAAGGTAACAACCGCAATGAATGCTCCTATCGGCAGCGCTGAAAACGACGTGGAACTTCGGCAATTCTCTGCAAGCGGTAACTTGCTCTGGACAGCTCAATTTGAATCTAATTCAACAGGTAGAAGCTCTGTGACTTCTTTTCGATGCGATACCAACGGCAACCTCTTTATAGCCGGTGGTTTCCGTGGTTCGACTGATTTTGACCCTGGTGTCGGAGAATACGTGCTCAATGGTCCGGAAGGCGCGCCTACCAAGAACTCATATGTAGCGAAGTTCACTGTCGATGGCGATTTGATATGGGCTGATTCTTTCGTCGCCGATACACAGTCTGAGCCAAGCTCGACCGCATATATCGATGATATTGAAATTGCAGGCGATGGAAACGTCGCAATAATTGGACACTACAAAGGGCTGATTATCGATCAAAACAGCGAGCAATTTCTTCCGTCCTCATCTGATACCGCAACACTCTTTGCAAAGCTGTCGGCTGTCGATGGCGATGCGATAATGACTCAAACCTACAATGGCAGTTTGACATTGGGAAACAACTCACCATTGGTGGCATCCCCTAAGGGTTTCTTCTTGGCGGGTAACTGGCCGCCCACGAATCCGTCTCCAAGTGTTTCGTTTCTCAACTCAATGGGAGGCCTCGACATTGTCATCATTGCGCTAGACGAAAATGGAGACTTTGTCTCGGCGGGTTTGGTGGGAGGCTCTGGGACCGATCAAGTCACAGGCATTTTGAGCGATGCAAATGGAGATGCGTTTGTTACTGGATGGAGTTCGTCGCCAGTTGCCGATTACGATCCTAGTCCGACAGGCACCCATTTGGTGAACAATCCTTCTAATGCTGATTCGTTCATTTTAAAGTTAGTGCCTAACGAAAGTGTCGAACTGTTTGCCGACAGTTTCGAAGTCAGCGAATGGAATGGCTTGTGGGTGGAGGATAGTCAAAACGATTGGTTCCGCTCGACTCAGCGGGCCACTGACGGAAGCTTTGCGGCAGAAGTCGATGGCTCGGCCAACAATGCTACGTTGACGATCGCCTCGAGCATCGACATGTCCGGTCTGCAATCGGCCGAATTGACCTTTGACTGGCTGATCGAAAGCGGTTTCGATGCCGGCGAGTATCTTTCGCTGGATATCTCAACCAATGGCGGCGCGACTTGGATTCAGGATGTGCGTCGCTTGAATGGCAATGTTAGTCCTGAAAACGTGTGGCATAACGAAGTTGTCGACTTGACGCCTTACCTGTCGGCAAGCACCAAAATTCGTTTCCGCAGCAAGGTCAGTGCCTCCGACGAAGACGCCAACGTCGATAACGTGCGGATCACGGGTATTCCAGGCGAAATCCCCAATGCACCTCCAATAGTGGATGCTGGGCCCGATCTATCTCTCCATGATGGAGATGGCACAGGTGCCGAGTCGTTCACGTTGCTTGGCTCAGCAACGGATAGCGACGGAAGTATCGTTGCAATTGAATGGACTGAGGGCACCACGTTTCTCGGTAGCACGGCCACGATCAGCTCAACTCTATCGGTTGGCGTCCATATCTTAACGCTTACCGCCACGGACAACGAAGGCGCGGCGAGCTCTGACACAGTCATGATTAATGTACTCGCGAACCAAGCGCCTACCGCAAATGCCGGGACTGACATCAGCGTTTACGACAGCGACAAGAACGGAAACGAGGTGGTAGTTCTAGACGGCTCCGGTAGCGATGCTGACGGAAATATCGTTAGTTACCAATGGAGCAACAACAATACCGTAATCGGCAATTCGGCCAATTTGTCAGTGGGCCTGCCGATTGGCACTCATGTGTTGACTTTGACCGTTACCGACAACGGCGGCGCGACTTCTAGCGATACGCTGGTGGTCACAATATCTGAGCCTCCAACTGAAACGCCAATCTATGTTTATGACATTCGGTTTGAATCGGGATCGCGTGGTCGAGTTCGTGCGGTCTTCGAAATTCGCAGTGACTCGAACAGGGATGGTATAGGTAACTCCGCAGATGATCCAGCCGCTGGCGTAGCCATCACGGTACAGTTTGCTGGCCAAACGTTCACAGGTATTACCGATGCCAATGGCATCTTTCGTACGAATTGGCTGCGAAATGTCAGCGCCGGCAGCTATGCTGAAGTCGTCGACATGGTATGGGACGGATACTTCTGGGATCCACTGTCGCTAGACCTTGAGGACGACTCCGATGGCAACGGTCGACCTGACGCAATTCTGTAGCAGGCCTTGTCGCTGTACTTTTGGCTAGCCTGTGAGTACGGGAGGGATGCCAAAGGGATGTCACTCTGTCGGGCTGACAGGAGTCGGATACCGTTAATCTCGCAACCAGCCCGAATATTAATGAAAGAATTGTCAGCAGCTCGCGGCCGCGGGTTGCTGAAGAAGCTAAAGGTGATCACAACCGGCTAGGGTCGTGTCGGCACTACTCGCAGGCATAAAGATGGGGCCGCACGAGTGGCTCTAAATCCCAAGTAGTTTTTCCTCTGTTCCTCAGAGTTTCATGCCCTGGGGAATCAATATGTAGCACTCGCTACTACTTGAATTGACTTCCTGCGAAACTGTGCTCCGTCTCAGTCGTGGTAGAGGCCAGTTTTATCTTTTTTCAAAGCCAATCGATTTCTCATCGGGGTATTTGAAATCTAGTTTCGATATTGCAGATTTTGAAGCTCGTCAAGAATTGGGCGCAGATCGGGCGAGAACAAACCAAATTCTCATCCTCAATGAAATGCGATAAAGCAAAAAAATGCCTGTTTCCAAGAGAGCGCTCATGCGATTCTAGCATGTTGAACGCACAACGCATTCATCAAAAGTTACGGGGCAGATTCCGAACCGTTTGAAATAACACATTCGTGCTCGTATTCGACCTGAATCAGTTAACCTTCAAGCGGGAGTACGATTTCCGGCTGATCCCTGAGTACAAGTAGAAAGAAATGAGCCTAACAGGGGCATACAATCGATCATAGCAACTGGATCCAACTGCTATGCGTCACTGGCGTCGCAATTTCTTTTTTCAACAGTCCTCTGTTCCTCTGTGCCTCTGTGCCTCTGTGAGAGACTATCACTTGGATGCGCCGCACTGCAGACAATTCGCGCGTTTAGCGAGTATCGCCAAAAAATCCTCAAATACCATTGACTTCCAACTGCTACCTGGTGACCTATTACCACTGGTAATGCATTTCCACACACATCCGAAAGGTTCGTCATGGCAAAAAAGAAAGATCCATCGAAGCTGGGGCCTCGGGAACGGGAAATATTGGAGATCGTTTTTCGACTGACGGAAGCAACCGTGAGCGAAGTAATTTCGGAAATTAGTGATCCCCCCGCTTATGATTCGGTGCGTACGATGCTCCGGTTGCTGAGTCGAAAGGTTTCGTTCGACATCGACAGGAAGGGACGAAATACATCTATCGGCCAACTCAATCGCTTGAATCCGCCAGCCGCACAGCCTTAGCCCATCTCATGCGAACGTTTTCGAAGGTTCGGTGGCAGAAACGATGGCGGCAGCGTTCGACTTGAAATCAGATGAACTGTCGCAGGAAGAATTGGCTCGCTTGGAGGCATTGATCGTCAAAGTACGTAATGAAGGACGCTAAACCATGTTCCTTGACACAGTTGTCGAAACCTGCGATGCCCTGTTGGTACCCCTATTGTTCGGGTTTGTCAAATCCATGGTCTGTCTTTTGATCGCAGCTGCCGCCAGTATTCTATTGCGTTCCCAAGCCGCTGAATTACGGCTTCGAGTATGGTCAATAGGCATCTTTTCAGCACCTAATTTCCCCAACATGAACGCGGCGACAGATACTATTGGTGTCCAATGGCGGTTGATTCATGACGTTTCGAGACGTAGCCGAGGAATTGTTCTATCACTCGCAGTTGTTAGCCGTGGCTCGCTCAATGAATTCTGTGTCCCTGTGGCAAATTGTTCGGAGCCTTTAATGCTACACGTCTAAGGCGAGCGGCAGGAATAAACGTCCCAACCCGAAACGT
>JAGQOY010000332.1 GCA_020427005.1 Planctomycetales bacterium | reverse complement strand
CTGTATGAGTTGTTGCTGACGCAAGTGGTTGGAGTTGGAGTAGCAACCAGTCCCAAATCTCCCTCTGCTAGATTATTGCCATCAGGGGCCATCGAACCAGTTGGATTTGAGTTGCATCAAGGGTTAGTTGATTACCCTCCTCAATCGTTCGTGGGCTACCGTTTGCTTTCAGAATACTTTGCTTTCCCACAAAAGTTCTTGTTTTTTGATGTTCATCTGAATGGCACATTTGCAAAACAACAGGGATCGCAGTTGGAGTTGTACTTTTATCTAAAAGAACGTTGGCAAGACCTCGAACCTCACATTCAGGCCGATTCGGTCCAACTCAATGCTACACCCATTGTAAACCTGTTCTCGAAACGGGCAGAGCCCATACGGCTGACACATTTTGATGCCAGCTACACCATTACGCCGGACGCTCGACGTCCTGTGGCACACGAGGTGTATTCAATCGATTCGGTGGATGCAATATCGTCCGACGGTGAACAACTGGAGTTCCTTCCTTTTTACTCATTTCGCCATGTCCACGAAAAGAATTCTCGCGCATTTTGGCATGCGACACGTAGAGTGCTTAAGTCGGATAAAGAGATTGAATTTGGCCATGAATTGGATATCTCTTTCGTCGATTTGGAATTCAATCCGCTCGAGCCAGGTAGTTGGACGATTGACATTGAAACGACTTGCACGAATCGAAATCTTCCATCGCACATGCCATTCGGCGGTGGCCAACCGTTTCTACAATTGGAAGTTGGGGGTGCCGTGGATCGAGTCGTATGCCTTACCAAGCCCACTCCCGCCTTTCGACCGCCAATTGGGCAAGCATTGCGTTGGAAGGCGGTTTCGCATCTGTCCCTGAATCACCTATCGCTTGTGGATGACGAACTGGGGGCGACTGCCCTGCGTGAATTACTTAAGGTATACGACTTTCGTATGGATGAGATTACAGCCAATTCAATCATTGGGTTGATAAATGCTCAGTCAAAACCCATCCTTGGTAGAATCCCTGGGGATAGGTCAGGAGGTATGTGTAGAGGGTTGCAAACGACGTTAACTTTTGACGAAAGCAAATACTCTGCAGGAAACATGTATCTCTTCGCGAGTATCCTTGATCGCTTCCTGGCCCTATACTGCAACATCAATTCCTTTAATCAAACTTCGGCACTTACCAGCAAACGGAAGGGAGTCCAGTATCGATGGCCAGCACGCGGCGGTCTTCAGAGAATACTGTAACCGGTTTGCTGAAAGACGAACCCTATCTTTTTTCTTTCATTCAGGCTGTGCGTCTACTGGAGCTTGGTCTGAATGACACTTGGTTGACGCGCCGTTTAGGCCACGACAACCTGCCTACGGTAGAGTTGCTTCGGTTCGCAGGATATGTTGCACGAAGCTTTCCGCCAGCTGAAGTTATTGATATGCGGGAAACAAAGACCGCACCGGATCAGCCCAAGTCGTTCCAACTGACGGTTGGTTTTATGGGACTCTTCGGTCCAAGTGGAGTCCTTCCTCATCACGATACTCAGCGACTTATCGACGCAGGAACAAAGAATAATCCCGAGCGGGATTTTTTAGACATTTTTAATCATCGCATCCTGTCTTTGTATTATCGCGCGTCGACCAAATACCGCCTTTCGTTCTCGTATGAAGCAGCCTATCGTCAATCGTCGCCCGATCAACAACCAACGTCTCGCGCATTTTTTGCCACTGCGGGTATGGCCACCGAAGGTCTTCGCCACCGGTTGGAATTTCCCGACGAACTGGCCGTCGAATTCTGTGGTGCCTTCAGCACGCGGTCAAAGAACAGTACTTCCCTCCAACAGATGCTGGAGTTTTATTTTCAATTGCCATGCCGAGTACAGCAGTTCGTGGGCAACTGGGTATACTTGTCAGCTGAAAACAAGTCAGAGATGCCGGGCATGAACCTTCCCGAGGGCCGCAACTGCAGCCTGGGACAGTCGTTTATCTTAGGTGAACGCATTTGGGATATTTCTGGCAAGTTTCGCATCCGTATCGGGCCACTGAACTATGCGCAGTTTGCCGGCTTTCTCCCTGGTAGCCGCCCTCTGATCGAATTGGCACAGCTAATACAATTTTACGTGGGCATGCAGTACGAATTTGATATTCAGTTAGTTTTGCAAGCCGCACAAGTGCCTCAATCGCGTTTAGGACAGTACTCCAGATTGGGATTTGATTCGTGGTTGATCAGTCGACAGCCTTCGCAAGATGCTGATCAAGCGATTATCCGACAATCTGGGTTACCAACTCGACAATGTTCGACGGCCGCATAATGGATCATTGGTTGGCTGAGTCAAACCACACGTAGTCTTATTTCGAAATGAATCGATTATTTAGAGTCTAATGGAGTCAATTAATGGCGTCTTTGAATCTTAAGTCGCTCGTGTCTAAGCTCAATCCGCTCTGCCATCAAACGCTTGAAGGTGCGGCCGGATTGTGCCTCTCACGCACTAACTTCAATGTTGAAATCGAACATTGGTTATCCAAGATACTCGAAAGAACGGACAGCGATATCGAAGCAATCGCCAAAGAGTTCGATATCAATATTGCTCGCTTCTTAGCCGACTTGCAGAAAACGATGGATCGTTTTAAGACCGGCAATGGTCGCCCGCCCGCGCTTAGCCCTAATATCGTCGAACTCGTTCGTGAGGCCTGGCTAATTGCTTCGGTAGAATTCGGCGAAAATTCCATTCGCAGTGGATATCTTTTGTTAGCCATGGTTGGCTCCGAAGGACTCTCTCGTGCTGCCATGGCGGGCAGTCCCGAGTTGGAGAAGATATCGTACGAATCGCTCAAAAAGTCTCTGTCAGAAATCTGTAAGGATACAAGCGAAAGCACCGCTGCAATAAGTAGTTCAAGCGCAGGTAGCGGTGATAGGAAACGCGTAACTAAAACTCCGTCACTTGACCAGTTCACAATCGACCTGACCGATCGTGCCAAACGCGGGCAAATCGACCCGGTTCTGGGACGCGACGATGAAATCCGTCAGGTCGTCGATATCCTCTGCCGTCGACGACAGAACAACCCCATCCTGACTGGGGAACCCGGTGTCGGCAAGACTGCGGTTGCTGAAGGGTTTGCACTGCGGATCGCGGCATGTGATGTCCCACCACCACTCCAAAACGTTGCCATTCGCGTTCTGGATTTGGCTCTTCTCCAGGCAGGCGCTGGGGTTAAAGGTGAATTTGAAAATCGGCTCAAATCCGTGATTGAGGAAGTGAAATCCTCTCCTACACCTATCATCCTATTTATCGACGAAGCACATACCATGATTGGTGCTGGCGGCCAAGCCGGACAAGGCGATGCAGCCAACTTGCTCAAACCCGCCCTAGCCCGGGGTGAGCTGCGAACGATCGCCGCTACCACTTGGGCCGAATACAAAAAGTATTTTGAAAGAGACGCCGCGTTGGCCCGGCGATTTCAGGTTGTCAACGTGAAGGAACCTTCAGAGCCAGTAGCTACCGACATGCTGCGTGGACTTGTCTCTACTCTAGAGGACCATCATCAAGTTCGTATTTTGAGCGAAGCTGTCGAAGAAGCCGTCAAGCTTTCTAGTCGTTATATATCTGGTAGACAACTGCCCGACAAAGCCATTAGCGTGCTCGATACCACTTGCGCTAGAATTGGCCTCAGTCAAAGTTCAACTCCACCTGCCATTGAGGCCTGTATTCGAAAGCTCCAGCAAACGGAGACTACGGTTCGGATACTCGAGCGAGAGAATCAAACGGGTGCCGATCACACCGATCGAATTGCGGATCTTAAATCCCAAGCGGCAGCTTGCCAAAGTGAAAAAGATGTGTTGGACGCACGTTGGCAGTCAGAACTTAGCCTGGTCAGTCGCATTAACGAGTACCGCCGACAGCTGGCAGAAATAGATAATAAAGAAGCAGACACACAGGCAACATCTGCCGAACCAACGAAGTCGACTCCACCGGCTTCGCCAACTAAAGCCAAAGAGACTAAACCTGCTGCGGAGAATACGGCGTCCGATGAGTCCGTAGCCAAGCTCTCCCGTCCGGAATTGATTGAAGCAATTAGAAAGCTCGAAGACGAGTTAGCGCAACTGCAGGGAGAAGAACCCTTGGTTTTTGCGTGTTGTGATCAAAATGCTGTTGCGGCGACTGTCGCGGCTTGGACGGGGATTCCGGTAGGACGAATGGTGGCAGATGAAATTCATACGATTCTGAACCTCAAAGAGAAGCTTGAGGAAGGGGTCGTTGGACAATCGCATGCCTTAGAGCAAATCGCCGAGAGCATACGGACTTCACGCGCCAAGCTAATGGACCCCAATCGCCCCATTGGAGTCTTCCTACTGGCGGGTACCAGTGGTGTTGGGAAAACTGAGACCGCGCTGCAACTGGCCGAGTTGCTCTACGGCGGCGAGCAGAATCTGACTGTCTTGAACATGTCCGAGTTCAAGGAAGAGCACAAGGTAAGCCTGTTGATGGGATCCCCGCCAGGATACGTCGGATATGGCGAAGGGGGCGTGCTTACGGAAGCCGTACGCAGAAAACCCTATAGCGTGCTGTTGTTAGATGAAATGGAGAAGGCACACCCGGGAATTCAAGATGTCTTCTATCAAGTATTTGACAAAGGCCACATGAAGGATGGTGAAGGACGTGATATCGATTTCAAAAACACCGTCATCATCATGACCTCAAACGCTGGCACAGACTTAATTATGTCCGTGTGCTCAGATCCAGATACACGCCCCTCCCCAGAAAGTCTGGGCGAACTTCTACACCCTGAATTGCTTAAGACATTCAAACCGGCATTTCTCGGTCGCGTCACGGTCATACCATACTTCCCACTTAGTGACGATATTATGCGTATGATCATCCGTCTCAAGCTAGGCAAAGTTCTCAAGCGTGTTCAAGAGAATTACGGTGCAAGTATGAATTATACCGAAGCGGTCGTAGATTCCATTGCCGCTCGATGTACAGAGGTTGATACCGGTGC
>JAGQOY010000331.1 GCA_020427005.1 Planctomycetales bacterium | reverse complement strand
GAAGCGTCAGCGAGGGGCTGGGCACATTCCCTCGCTGACGCTTCGGGTTACTTTTTCAGCAGCCTGCTAGAGCTATTCGACGGGCGAGCGGCGGAGGGAAACATCCGCGTAGCCTGCCGCCCACTGGTTGTTGTCGGAGATTAAAGCCCGGATGTGGTATGTTCCACGAGGAATGTCACTTGGGATCGGTACCTCGCACTCAAATTCACCTGCCCGAAGTAGCTTTAGCTCGACCACAGACAAGACGGGAGAAAGGACCTTTTCGTATCTGGCCTGAAATTGCTGTCCAAGTTCGACGTCAATAACCGCAGTTGGCAAGGACGGGACATCTCGGCGCCGTTGGTCCCTACGATACGCAAACTCAACTGCTAACTGTCCAGCCAAGGGGGAGCTGCCAGTTACTCGAATTGAATGGCCCGGCTGGGCAATGCCCTCGACCTTCAATTGAATTACGGGTGCATGCCGCAAGTGTAATACCGGGTCACCCAAAAGGTTCATCTGCCAAACATGCTCGCGTCGTTCTGCAAGCAAATCGTAATTCTCAGGAGTCATTGCACTAGCGATCGAGTTAATCAATCGTAGTTGGTTGCTAAGCTGGTCGCTCTTATCATCCATCAGCAGCGATTGTCGTTTCGCATTGCGAAGTTGTTCACCAAGTGTTGCGGTTTGGCGCTCAAAATTCTCCTCTAATAATCCATCCGCCAGGATAGCCATACCGTAGGGGCCCGACACTCGCGAAGCGGCAATGGAAGCAATGGGGCCTCTGGGTAGCATGGTGAGGGATTCAGCCAGAGAGTCCTCCACAGCGTCGAAGGCTCCCGTATAGCATGCCAGGAAAGCCGCCACAGGGGCTTGCCCTTGAATGTCGACGGCAGGTAGGTGATGTGTATTCAGAATCGGCAAATAGGTCTCATTCACAAGCATGTAATCGAGCGTCTTGATATGTCCGTGTCCGATATAAATCCAAAACATGCCGCCTGAGTTCAATCGTGAAAGGCAAGCTTCGTCGAAATGAAGAGGGTCTGGACAAAAATGGGAATCCAAACTGGCCTGTGTCATTGACAGGTTGATCCAGGGAGGGAAGCGACTAGCAAGAAAACTGCGAGTAGTCGACTCGATAGCTAGATCAGCCAACGCACCGAAACCACCGACTCCTGCGACTACATGAACATTACGACAGCAGTCGGAAACAACGGCGGTGTTTTCATAGTCCATTACTCGTTGAAGATAATCGGCCAATTGAACGGAAGAATCGGCCGGGATGCGGCCCACTGCCAAATCGGGTATGTCGTCATCATCAAGGTCGGCGAAATCGTTGTCAGTAGCGATCAACTTATCGCCGCCGAATTGCACCAGAGCAGAACTTGCATGATAGAAAGTGCCCAGCCGCTGCGATTCCTCAAGGCCAGGACCAACATCAGCACACAACATGACGAACTGCAAATTGTTCGAGGGTTGAGAGGCAATTGTCGCAATTGCTTCCTTAAGTGCTGAAATGTTTGGTACGACTTCAACCACGAAGACTTGGTAACCTTGTTGCTCCCGGTAGCGCTGCCATGGCTCCAATGCTCCTAGCCATTGTCGGGGTATGACCACCGCAATTCCTGGCCTCGAGCCTGTTAGCAGCGACACGGGTGAATGTTGCGCAGTCGTTAGGGATGGTTCCTGAGCGGCCAATATTGGCACGAACGAAAGCAGGAAGACGCAAACCGACCAGTTTCTGTGGCGTCCTATCAAAAGTCTATTTTGGCGACTCACGGTTACCAAGTTCCCTAATGCGCATGCAAGCAAGTGAAATAATCAAAAGTTGTCTGTGGCAAGTTTATGCTTCCACTGCGGTATAGGGCAACGGCACAAAGTCACCACCCCTCCTAAGGCTGTCGCAGGCACATCGTCAACCAGGCCCGCGATTAGCCGAATTTCTCGAGGGGATGTTTAGAAAATTGCTTTAAAAGACAGGATTTGATGGACTTCGAGGGTCCAAAACGTTAGGATGGCATCAGAAGATTACAATTTCGTTATTAATAAAGGTGCTCAAGATGACGAAACGTTATGGTTTTACTCTGGTGGAGCTCTTGGTTGTTATTGCGATTATAGGTATTTTGGTGGGTCTCCTTCTGCCAGCTGTGCAGGCAGCCAGAGAAGCAGCGCGCCGCATGCAATGCAGCAATAACTTGAAGCAATTGGGATTAGCGGCCCTAAATTACGAGAGTGCCTATAAGAAAATGCCTCCTAACCACATCTGGGCGCGGCAGAATGGGAACAATGTTGCCAACAATGCCAATGTAGAGGCCTGGGGTTGGAATGTTTTGCTGATGCCTTTCATGGAGCAAACGAATCTTTATAACCAGCTAAGAGTTTCCCAAATGTCTTTAGCTGACCTGTTGGCAGGTATTACAGTTGCTGAGCGGAAGGCGATGCTTGAACAAGACATCGCTACATTTCGCTGTCCCAGCGACGCTGCCGAAGCTCAAGCAAAAAGCGCGCGGCACTGGAACGGAGGTTGGGGAGCCAGGGCTGGGGGCCATAACCGCTGGGAGTCTGGGCTGACCAATTACATCACCAACCGAGGGACTCGAAATCAGCGGCAGTTGGTAAATGACACGCACGGTATGTTCATGGAAATGCGGAGCATAAAACTCGGCGACATAACGGACGGTACCAGCAACACTTTCTCCATTGGAGAACGCGATTCACGATGGGGACGAGCGGGAACTTGGCCCGGAGTCCGGAATCCCAATGGAAGTGGCATGCGTGGTATTTATATGAATACCGCCACTGTCCGCCCGCCTCTCAACTCCACTCAGCCTCCCTACACATGGAGCAGCAATACCGTCGGTGCCGGCGCGGGATTTTCGAGTTTGCATACTGGCGGCGCGCAGTTCGTCTATGTGGATGGTTCGGTACATTTCGTGACTCAAAATATCGATTCACGACCTGACTCTTTGGGTGGCTGCAACGTATGGGATATTACCGTATGTCAAGCTGTGTATGGTGCCTACGAGCGACTGGGCCGACGTAACGACGCGCTGGTGGTGACACATCAAGAGTAGGTAGTCGAATGGAAGTTCTTGTGTAGCCCTTTTGATCGTCCGACTACTACCTGGTTGCGTTCAAGCAAAACTGCGATATGCCATGATGAGTTTTCGAATAGCCATGTTCTCGGCAGCTACATTGTCACTTCTCATGGGATGTGCTCCCGGGGACATTGGGACGGTGGAAGGCGTGGTTACACTCGACGGCCAGCCATTACCCAATGCAACCTTAGAATTCTATCCGGATGCTGGCGGTGGATTCTCAGCAGGAATTACTGATGACCAAGGACACTACGAGCTGCATTTTGGAAGAGATGACATGGGAGCCGTAATCGGTGAGCATTTGATTCAGATCAGGACGGCCGAGTTAGGTGGTGGAGATTACGGATCGTCGGAACCAGAGAGGGTACCGGCTAAATACAATAACCAAAGTGAGTTACGTCGCGCTGTGGAGGCCGGGCATAATGTACTAGATTTTGATCTAGATTCTCATGGTGAGTTACCTGCGACGCCTCGTGGGTATTAACACAGTTTTGTAAGGCAATGAATCTACAGTTGGTTGTTCTTCAGGATAAATACAACGCTAATCTCGGCCTGTATTCGGATTCTGCCAGCAGCTAGGGCCTCGGCTTCTGAATCGTTGCCAAACGGTGAGCTTACATTTTGCAGTACATTAAATCCTCCGTAGGAGAATCGGTTGTCCGTCTCGCTAATGGTTTGTACTGCCGCCAGTTCCGCACCCAATTCACCGGCCAGAGCGGCCGCTTTTTCCTTGGCTGCCCGTATTGCCAGGATACGTGCTTGATCCCGATATTTGCGAAGCTCACTGGTTTCGAAGGAGATTCCACCAATATTGTTGATTCCGCGCTCGACCAATCCCTTGTAAATAGAATCAAACTTGTTTAGCTCGTTGATAGTAATTCGTAGCGTTCTGCGGGCAATGTAGCCAACGGGCATTTGCTTTTCAAAGGCCGCCTCTGCTGAGTCGAGTTCTACAAAGGGACTCTCGTTATTACCTTGAAAAGTCCTGGGATCAATCTTTCTCGCTGAGTCTCGCATCATGGGCTCGAGTGAAAGATGTTCTGTGCTAATATTTTTCTGTTCCACTGACATGGAATTCAAAAATTGGATTGCCTGCCGTATGGTTTGATCATTCTCGTCGGTGGCGTCTGCAATAGATCTAGCCCGAGTCACAATGGTTGCCCATAGCTGTACTCTATCAGGCATCGTAAATACTTCGGCTGATCCAGCAACGCTTATGGTTGGCTGGTCGTTTTCTTCATCTGCCGCCCAGCAGACGCATGAAAAGCAAAGCATGCAGACAGCGAGCATAGAACTTGGCACAGGTGTAAATCGGTACATGGCGCGCTCCAAGGAATTGAGTGACCAGCAGATCAGTCTAGCGATATGGTTCTCAGACGTAATGAATTGTATACTATTACCAGATCAGACGCTGCCATGGCGAAGGCTGCAGTGATAGGGTGCAACATCCTGAGTGGCTCGGGGAGAAATGCAAAAGGTGCTAGAATTCCGGCTGCAATTGGTATTAGGGCTACATTATACCCAAACGCCCAAAAGAGATTTTGATAGATGATTCGAAGCGTTGCAGAAGACAATCGTCGTGCTTGTATTAGAGAGTTCAGATTCCCTCTCATTAAGATGACTTGAGCGGTTTCAATTGCGATATCGGTGCCTGTGCCAATGGCAATCCCTAGTTCTGCTGCTGCCAAAGCTGGAGCGTCATTAATGCCATCTCCAACCATTCCAACGTGTAATGAAGTTTGCAAGTGTGAAACATAGTCGGCTTTTTCTGCGGGCAATGCTTCGGCCTTGACGTGGTGAATGGCTAGGTGTTGAGCGATTGCCGAAACTGCAGGAAGGTTGTCTCCACTGAGCAAGTGTACCTGCAATCCCTGTGCGGTTAGTTCCTCTACCATGCTGGC
>JAGQOY010000330.1 GCA_020427005.1 Planctomycetales bacterium | reverse complement strand
CGCTTACGCTTCGGGATAGGATTGGTAGATTTATTTCTGCCGCTCGCCTAATACTCCGATCCGCGATGCTATTGGAATTGTGTACGTTTCTGACAAGTCGCAGCTCCTTGCATTGATCGGAAAGGGAGGGGTGAAGCCCTTGCCCTATGTAACACCCATTCTTAAAGACCAAGCCTCATATCACAAAAAACTCTGCGCTGCCCTGCTTATTTTTCCTCCCCACCTGCCTGAACTGGGGTGATGGATTACGATACAGAGCTAAAATTCCCTCAATTCTTCAGCCTTTGACGCACAGCAGGCGTAAGTTCCCGACATTGCTGCTATTTCGTGCAAATCGGTTGCTCGTGGTTCGGTTCGGATGCCGACTGATTATCGCCAGGGGTATCTTCGTGGTACGAATTGGTGGGTAGCATTTACTATCAATATTAGACTGTCATGGAAAAAACGAAAGTTGCAATAGTCGGTTTGGGGACGGTAGGTAGCGGGGTTGCGCGCCTCCTTTTAGACCATGGTGACCGCACAGCCAGGCATGCTGGTCGTGCCTTGTGGCTGGAAAAGGCGGTTGTGCGAGATTTGGCTCGGCCCAGAGACTGCGATCTTCCTGACGGAATCTTGACCGACCAACTCGACGAAGTTTTGGATAATTCCGATATCAAGGTAGTCGCGCAACTTATCGGTGGTTTGGAGCCGGCCCGCACGGTAATGCTCAAGCTACTAGAATCTGGTAAGGATGTCGTCACCGCCAACAAGGCTTTGTTGGCCGAACATGGTCCAGAACTTTTTGATCGAGCTCGTGGGCTTGGACGGTGCATTGCCTTTGAAGCTGCCGTAGCCGGAGGCATTCCGATCATCACCAATGTTAGCCAGTGTTTTTCAGCTAATCAGATCCATTCCATTCAGGGAATTCTGAACGGCACGAGCAATTTCATCGTCTCGCAAATGGACGAACTAAGTTGGAGCTACGACGAAGCGTTAGCCGCCGCCCAGGCCTTGGGCTACGCCGAAGCTGATCCGACCATGGACGTAGATGGAACAGACGCCGCACAGAAACTGGCGATTCTGGCCCATTTGGCTTTTGGTGCTCGCATCCGTTGGAGTGAAATTCCACGTCAAGGCATCGATTCTCTTGATTCAACGGACATGCAGTTTGCAAGCGAACTTGGCTATCGCATCAAGCTCATCGCCCATGCTCGCTTGGCCGCCGCGGGACTAGAACTTAGTGTGGCTCCGACTCTGATTCGAGCCGGGCAACCATTGGCGGAAGTGCGCAGGAATTACAATGCGATAAGCGTCGTCGGGGACGCCGTAGGAGATATATTTTTCCATGGCCAAGGGGCTGGTCAGATGCCCACAGCGTCTGCTGTCGTCGCCGACATGATTGATACGGCTGTCGGACGAGCTCCAATTACATTTCGAACTTTAGAACTATGGAGCAGTCGAGAATCGCCCGTTCAAATCCTGCCCGATAAGGATCTGCCAGGTCGTTATTACATGCGGTTCCAGGTTTACGATAAACCAGGCGTTATGGCGAAGGTTACCAGCATTCTCGGGGACCACCATGTGTCTATTGCCTCCATTATTCAGCATGAACCAGAGCTCGATGCTGGCGACAATTTGGTGCAGCTCGTTATCATGACACACGAAGCACCTGAAGGTGCCGCCAGCCGGGCCGTTTCCAAGATCGAACAGCTAGATGTGGTCAGTGGCACCGCTGTACGTATGCGGGTCATGGAGGCACCGCGCTCTAAGTAGGTCTCGGGACCTTGCTTTTAAACTGAAGATAACAATGGAAACGCCATGAAATACGCGATAATAATCCCCGACGGTTGCAGCGATTTTCCCCTGGAGGCATTGTCGCATCGCACGCCCCTTGAGATAGCCAAGACGCCCAATATGGATCAAGTCGCGTCGCAAGGCCTAGTTGCGCAGACCGACAATGTACCGGCTCATTTTCCTGCTGGTAGCGAAGTCGCCAACATGACTCTTTTTGGATACGATCCCAATCAATATTTCACTGGCCGGGCACCTATCGAAGCGGCAGCTCAGGGAATTCAATTATCTGATCGTGATTGGGCCGTTCGTTGTAATTTGGTGACTATCGAAAACCAAGTTATGACGGATTTCACGGCCGATCATATCTCGACATCTGAAGCGACTGAGTTACTTAGGGCTATGAGCGAACATGTGAGTGATCCTCACGTAGAGTTCGTGCCTGGAGTAAGCTACCGGAATCTAATGATTTTTCGAGGCCAGGACGCTTGTCCGGCTCCGTTTTCAACCGACACTCGTACGCGCGCACCGCACGATCTGACCGACCTGCCTGTCGTCGATGACTTTCCACGCGGCCCTGGCAGCGACCTTTTGACCGATCTCATGAATCGCTCGGTTGCATTGTTTGCGGACCACTCAATTAACAAAAAACGCGTGGCCTGTGGTCACCGTCCTGCCACGAATGTTTGGCTTTGGGGACAAGGCCGCAGTCCGTCACTGCCATCCTTTGAATCCAAGTTTGCGATGCGCGGCGCAATGATTACGGCAGTGGATTTATTACGCGGGTTGGCTGCTCTCATCGGCTGGGACCGGATTGAAGTGGACGGAGCAACAGGTTATCTGGATACGAATTACGCGGGTAAGGGCCAGGCCGCCATACAGGCCTTGGACCAATACGATATCGTTTGTGTGCACGTTGAGGCCACAGATGAGGCCTCTCATGAAGGTCGACACGAAGAAAAGATCAAAGCCCTGGAGGCGATTGACCAACACATCGTGGGGCCAGTTCACGATAAACTCAAATCGTTTGGCGAGTACCGTTTGCTGGTTCTACCAGACCATCCTACACCTTGTGCAACGAAAAAACATAGCCATGGTATGGTTCCTCTAGCAGTATGCGGAAAAGGTATTTCTGCCAGCGGAGCAAAGTACAACGAGCTTTCGGCTACAAATTCGCCCCAGGCCTTCCACCAAGGATGGGAAATGATGGATCGTTTTATTCGAGGCAGTTGGTAGTCCTAGCCTTTTATTGAGCTTTTTTCGCGCCAGAACCTCCGGCAATGTCAGTTTTTAGTTCTCATTTTGTGTTGACGTACGTCAAAGAAAGTAATCTCTAGTATGCCCCTAGTCGTCCAAAAATTTGGTGGCACAAGCGTAGCTGATCCTGAAAAAATCCTCGCGGCTGCACGCAAAGCAATTCGTGCTCAACAAGAGGGTAAACAAGTTGTCGTGGTCGTTTCTGCCATGGGACACAACACAGATTTATTGATCGATTTGGCATCTCAAGTTAGTGATCAGCCTCCCGCCCGAGAAATGGATATGCTCCTTTCCACGGGGGAACAAGTCAGTGTGGCATTAATGGCTATGGCCGTCCATTCTTTGGGCTTCAAGGCCATTAGCCTGACCGGTGCTCAAATGGGCATTCAAACGGATAGCTCATTTACTAAGGCCAGAATCCGCAAGATTTCTGCAGATCGAATCCAGCGTTTGCTGAATGAAGGCCACATCGTAATTGCAGCTGGATTTCAAGGCATTGACGAAGATTTCAACATTACAACTTTAGGTCGCGGAGGAAGCGATACTACGGCAGTCGCCCTTGCAGCCGTGCTACAGGCGGATGCCTGTGAAATACATACCGATGTCGATGGAGTCTACACAACCGACCCTCGGCAGTTGCCCGAAGCACGGCAAATGAGCCAAATCAGTTACGACGAAATGTTGGAACTCGCCAGCCTGGGAGCTGGCGTGATGCACAATCGCTCAATCGAGTTTGCGAAGAAGTACGGAGTTCCCATCCACGTACGCAGTAGTTTTAGCGATGTGCGTGGTACACTCATCGTCAGTGAGCCCGAATCGAAGTCATCGGCGGTCTGCGGAGCGGCCATGACTCGCAATGAAGCCAGGATTACGATCCAGGGAGTACCTGATCGTCCGGGTACAAGCTTTGAAATCTTCAAGCGTTTGGCCGATGCCAAGATCACTGTCGATATGATCGTTCAGAATGTTGGCCATGAATCCCAAGCTGACATTTCCTTTACCGTTCCTAAGGAAGAATTGAAAGAGGCTATCAAGGCCGTGCAGACAGCTGTCACAACGGTCGGGGCCAGTGGCTTTACACACGACGACGATGTCTCCAAAGTCTCCGTCGTAGGACTTGGCATGGCCTACCAAACGGGCGTAGCCCAACAGATGTTCCGCGCTTTGGCGGATGCGGGTATCAACATCCAAATGATTACCACGAGTGAAATCAAGATTTCTGTCTTGGTCGCGAGAAATCAGGCCCAAAGTGCATTGCGGGCGGTTCACCAGAGTTTTGGACTGTTTCGCCGCCCAACCGACGCTGTGGAATGGTCTAAGTTGCCATCTCGAAAAGCCACTTCGGCTGATCTGGAAAAGCTTGTTCACGATCTTCGTGCAGCAGATATGGAGCAGCTTTCACTATCCGACATCTCGCTAATCGATGACCAAGCCCGTATTACGCTTGTTGGAGTTCCAGATCAACCTGGACTTGCAGCCATGGTGTTCGACGCAGTGGCCGCCCAAGGAATTTTTGTGGATATGATTGTCCAAAGCTATGACGGCCACGAAGGTGTAACCAGCATCAGTTTTACGATTCCACATCGGCAGCATCAAGCCTGCTTGGAAGTTGTTGAGGGGCTTCGTCCTACGATCAGCTTTAGCCGCGTTCAAAGTAGCCAAGAGATCTCTAAATTGTCGGTTAGCGGTATTGGATTGCGCAGCCATACTAGCGTTGCCATCGGCATGTTCGAAGTACTCTCCGCGAACGGCATCAATATCGAGATGATCAACACTAGTGAATTGCGAGTGAACGTGGTAATTAGTAGTTCCGCCGGAAAACAGGCGTTAGATTGCTTGAGACGCAAATTCGAATTGAATTTGAGCTAGAACCAAACAACAAGATAAATTTGATCTCTGAACCTTGTCGCACTAGCAGGCTGCTGAAAGAGTAACCCGAAGCGTCAGAGCGTCAGCGAGGGATTATGCCC
>JAGQOY010000329.1 GCA_020427005.1 Planctomycetales bacterium | reverse complement strand
AAATTGGAAAGCTACTCGCTGCACTCCATCAACTCGGGCTCGCGCAGAACACCATCGTCGTGCTTTGGGGGGATCATGGCTGGTCGCTTGGTGAGAAAGACCGCTGGTGCAAAGGCACGAACTTCGAACGCGATACCCGCGTGCCGCTGCTCATCCGCGTGCCCGGTCTCAAGGACCCCGGAGCTGCCGCAGCAGCTCTTGTGGAAGTGGTGGACCTGTATCCCACGCTCGCCGAACTCACCTCGCTGCCCGCGCCGCAGGGGCTCGATGGCCGCAGCCTCGTTCCGATGCTCACTGATCCTCGGTCGCCCGGCCGTGAGGCAGTCCTCAGTCAGTTCGCCCGTCCCTTCAGCGCGAACAAACCCGAGTTCATGGGCTACTCGCTCCGCACCGCGACTCATCGCTACACCCGCTGGATCGATTGGCAATCACGCGAAACCGTTGCTGAGGAACTCTATGAATACTCCACCGGCCCCAGCACCAGCCGCGAAGGCGCGTACTGGATCGAACAGGAAAACATTGCCCCGCATCCTGAACAGTCTGCCACGCGCCAGAACTTAAGCCAGCAACTTGATCAGATGCTTGCTCAACGCATCAACGTGACACCTGACGACGAAGCAACTGTCTACAAGAAGCGGAAGAAGAAAGAACCATGAGGTCAATGGCGACGCGAGGCAAGTTTCATCCGGCCTCAAAGTCCATGTTACCCCAGCAATAGCGCCTACTGCCTGTATTAGCGCGGCATCGACTGTGTGATGGAGGAGAGCCGATCGCAATCGAGCGTCACGATGGGATGCCAGGGCCCCCGGAAACGACCCCGGTCACTTTTCGTGGCGAGCCGTTCGGGCGCGATCATCGCCGCAAGCCAGAATTGACATAAGTGCCTGTGAAAGCAGAGCTATTTCGAGGCGTATTGTCTGTACGCCGCAAGCAAAAAGTTCTATTGGCGTCCCGTCGTCCGACTGGTGGGGGTCGATGCACATGCCATAGCAAATCCCCTAAGCTGATAAGCTGGAACGAATTGTGACAATCCGTTCTGGGCAGGTGTCATTCGACAAAGCCGCCCACCCCGTACGCGCCCATGCGGCGGCTCACTTGCCGAACCTCGATCGCTGGTCAATCACCCTGAGAATCGCGTCAAGAGCCTGGTCAAGCCGCTTGCCGATGTCTTCGACCAGAAACCGCAAGACAAAGTATCCGTACTCCTGAAGCAATGCATCCTTACGGCGGTCGCGCCGATACGCATCTCGGTTCGAAAAGTGTTGACCACCATCTAGCTCGATCACCAATCGAGCTTCTGTATCAATGAGATCGACTTCCATGTTGCCCCAGCCATCAAACGGAATTGGTAACTCCTGGTTCAACGCAAATCGGCCCACTGTTTCGGGAAGCGATTCGAGGCGGCGAAAGAGAAACGCTTCGCTCGCACTGCGGGCTCGGTTGAGTCCCTGCGCGTTCGAATCAAACTCGCGTGCGACATGCACAAACAACTTTGCCAGCGGTGCGTCAACACCGTCACGAACAAGCCGCCGCACCGTGGCCGCGTAGTCTCTCTTCCATTGAGGATCGACGGGCAGTGGTATCTCGGTCGGCCACCCGGCAACGGCGCTACCTGGTAGAAGCACTGTGTAGCCGACGGACTCGTAGCCCGCGCAACGACGATCGAACATGCGCGAGAGCATGGGGACATTTAGGTCTGCATAATCATAGACGCGAACTTCGGTCTTGCCTTCGTGCAACCGGTGCAGTCTGCCGACATATTGTGCAATGGTGCCACGCCATGAAACTGGTAACGTTAGGAATAACGTGTCGAGACGCGGGTCATCAAATCCCTCACCAATGTACCGGCCAGTCGCCAACAGCACTCGATCTTCGTCCGGCTTGATTTCCGATAGGCGCCGGGCGATTGCTCGAGATTCTTTGATACCAGCACCTCCTTTCAAGACGACGACATGACGAATATGTTTCTCGAGTCTCGTTGCAAATTCGTCGAGATGATCCTTGCGCTCTGTCAGCACAAGTGGTGACCGGTCGTCACGAATCGACTGAATGACGTCTTCGCAGATCATGCGGTTTCGGTCGTGATCGTGAATCAGTTCGCGGTAAAGGTCTTGGAACTGAATGCGCTGGTCGTCATTGGCTTCGGAAACCGGACGAAACGCTGTAGGGCGCACGACCACTGAATGCTTAAACGGCCGAGCAATGGCTTCGGATTTCGCATCGACGCGATGCCGTACTGGGCCGCACTGCATGAAAATGATGGGGTGATGGCCGTCTTTTCGATTCACGGTCGCGGACAACCCCAAAATGTAACGTGCCTTGGTCCTACGCGCGACGAGTTCAAAACTCTGCGCCGACAAGTGATGACATTCATCGATAATCAGGTGCCCATAGTCGGCGACGCAGTCTTTGACTAGGCCTTTGTGTACAAGGCTTTGTATAATTGCTACGTCGATTTGTCCTGTCAGCTTCTTGCGTCCACCACCGGCACGGCCGATGGACTTTGGAGAAATTCCGAGGAACTCAGACAATCGATGGACCCATTGATCGAGCAACTGCTTCCGGTGGACAAGCACGAGCGTGTTTACACCTCGCTCCGCGAGCATCCATATCGCCACTACTGTCTTGCCAAATGCTGTGGTCGCAGACAAAACACCTGTATCGTGGCAAAGCAAATTTCGCGTGGCCGACTTTTGTTCAGGACGCAATTCGCCATGAAATGCCACGTCGATTGCGGACCCGGAGACGCGTTCATCTCGGATACTTGCTTCGATTTTCAGTTCGTCCAGCAAACTCTGAACATCCGCAAGGCATCCTCGCGGTAGCGCGAGGTGATTGTCGTAGTTCTCAGCGCAGCTAATGATTCGAGGCTTTCCCCATGTAGGCAATCGCATCGATTGAGCTTTATAAAACTCCGGGTTTTGAAAGGCGGCGAGTCGAATGAGGCAGTTTCGCAGCGCTGGCGGCAAGTCCGCTTTTGGTATGTAGACTTGATCGCCAAGTGTCAGTTCCAGGTTGGTCGGTAGCTCTCCTGCGGGAATCAAATCGACAGTTTTCCGCGATGGAGCCATTGACCAAGGCTGACCTTCATCGTCCATAACGGGAGCCTGCAAGCCAATCACACGGCCGTTTTTGCTTGCCCGATTGACCAACTCTTCGATGCCGACGAGCGACATGCGCTGAATGGATGACAGCAGCGCCCATTGATCGTCAAAGGGCGTGAAATCCTCGTCGACAAATACGCTATTGCCGCAATCACGGGGGCGCTTCTGTAGCGGCAAGGCAATCAGATTCCCGAATCCTCCTCGAGGCAATGTGTCTTGGTTGGGAAAGAAGCGATCGTACGAATCAAGTCCAAGATCTGGTCGCCGCTCCATCGTTTCAGTGAGCACATGTGAACCGAGGCGACGTGCGATAGACGCCGGTATGGCCGTTTCGAAGAAGATCCAAATGTGGCCTCCGTTTCCAGACCGTGAGCGTTCAAGTGCGGCCGGAACATCAATCTGCCTGCAGGTTTCAAGGACGGCAATCGCGTCGTCTTGCCAATTGGCTTTGTCGAGATCGATGGTCAGGAAGAAACATGTCTCGTCCAAGAGCATTGGGTAGACACCGGCCACGAAGTCGTTTCCTAGCTCATCTTTCCCGGTAAGATGACAACGGATCACGTCGTCCGTGACAGGCAAAAACGAGCGATGCTGGCAATTAGCACATTTGACGCGAGGTTTTTCGCAGACCCCTGATACCCACTCATTACTGCACACAGGCGAGTAACCGGTTTTCCCTGTCGTACGGCTTTCGAAGCGGCGAGGATAAACGTCTTCGCGGCCTCGGAACAGCGAACGAAATAGAGCTATCTTTTCGTTCGGTGACGATCGATCGTTTACGCTGCCTGGGAGCATTGCAGAGTCCGGGGAGGATCTTGCTTTGGTTAGTCAAATTCCGGCGGCAGATGCTTCACGAGATCCATGCTATCGCGTAAAACACGACCGATTTCGACGGTGCCTTTGTCTGCCATTCGAAAGAGTAAGAAGTGTCGTGGGCACTTGACGTGACTGGCTGCCGGAGAGACGTTGTTCCGACTGAAATAGAGATGGTAGGTGTGAGCGACTTGGGACAATTCCGGTCGAGACATACAGCCCGGGCGTTCTGGGTTGGCGGCGATGTCGAGGATTGCTTGTGCGAGCAGTTCCTCGTAACGCAATCGCGCAGCTTCACCAAAATGTTCGTGCGTCCAAGCTAAGATGCCTTCGATGTCCGCCTCAGCCGAGGGAGAAAGAACGAACTTCGCCATCGCTGTGCTCAGCTCGTCTTGCGGGTGGCACGCTTGGCCGCTCGCTTGCCGATAGACGCGATTCGCCCTCGAAGCTGCGTCTCATTTCGCAGGTTGATTCCATTGCCTTGGTCGATTTTATCGAAGCCTTCCGCGGCAAGTGACCGCAGCAACTGCAGTCTCTCCTGCTCTTCGGATGATTGTGACTCAAGCAACCGCAATCCGGCGCGCATGACTTCGCTCGCGTTTTTGTAGCGGCCCGATGCGATCTGCTCATGCACGAAGCAGTCGTAGTGCTCCGTTAAGTTGACGTTTCGAGTCGGCATTTCCAATTACCTCACTTTGACGACTGGTTGCTCCGATATGCTTTATGCCCATAATCCTACCATAATTGGCAATTTTTGCCAATGCAGTGGAGCACCATGAGATTCCCCAGCTGAAGTTCAATGAAACATGACTTTACCCCGACTTCCGAGCTGACAGGAAACGGCGACGATTCAGTCGCAATTCGTCGTAAGTACTTCTGCGGCATTGGTTAACGGGTCAGCACGATCTCGAACACCCTGCCGAAAAAGTTCAATAGCCGTCCAGTCACCCCGACTGCCGCTGTAAGCGGCAGTAGAGAGTAGAGGAGAGAAAGTAGAGCAGTAGAGCGTTCAGAACCCGGAGATTCTCCAAGGTCAAAGACGTTCATGGCCGCTCGATTTTCTCTCCTTCTACTTGGTCTACTGCTC